>NZ_QHHV01000084.1:0-14096 GCF_003947245.1 Actinoplanes sp. ATCC 53533
CTTTGGCGTCACCGGTTGCCGCCAGGGCCTGTGCGAGTACGTCAGCGGCCCAGTGGCGGGTTGACAGCGCGCTGTTGCCGTTGCGGGCCAGGCGAAGCGCGAGTCGCAGCATGGGTACCGCGTCGGCGTGCTGGCCGCCGTAGACGCTGACGTAGGAGTGCCTGATCATGGCGCAGGCCCACAGGTCAGCGGCATTGGCTTGCTGCGCGGCGGAGGCGGCTATGGCGTAGCAGTGTTCGGCGTCGCCATGCCGGTTGAGATCGAACATGACCTCGCCGGCGATTTGGTAGGCGTCGGCGAGCATGGTGCAGATACTCGTGCGCATGTCGAGGTGCTGCGGTCGGACCGCGGCGTCGGTCAACCGTCGGATCTGGGATCGAACCTGTGCGTAGATCGTGCTCTTGGGTGATGCGACGGCGAAGTCGGCCCACAGTTTGACGTTGGCTCTTTCCAGAGCGGCAGCGCGGTCTCTATCCAGGGGCGATTCGGCGGTTCTGTGATCGAGTTCAACCGTGAGGCTCGGTGCTTCGTCGGCAGCGGTCATGGCCGCCGCCGACGTACCGATCAGACGCAGAAGTTCGCGGCGATTCACATGGATCTCCACTTCCGTCTGGTCACGGTCGCAGGTGCAGGTGCACACGGCGCCGGCCGGAACACCGATCGGGATGTCCTCATTGAGGATCGTGGCGCTACCCACTTCCAGCGCACCGGCGATGGCGTCCAGCGTTGCCATTCTCGCACTGTCCCGGGTGCCCTGCTCCAGTCGGCGGACCGTGTCGAGGGAGCAGCCCGACTTGTCGGCAAGACCCTGTTGCGTTAAACCCCTGACGCGGCGCAGGGCCCGGATCGCGTCGCCGTTGATCATGGTGATCCTTCCCGGCGCATTCAACTTGTAACGAGGAATATAGCCCCCCGTTCGTGCGCCCAGTGTGTCCGCGCGGCGCGGGTAGGCCAGGGTGTCATACCTGCCGACACAGTCGCCCCGCTCCGGTATGCCGCTACAGCCCTTCTCTGACGGCCGCTCAGAGAGCAGCATCAGAAGCGCCAGACGAAGGGAAGCGCCCCGCGAGGTTGGCCTTCCGATCGCCAGGTCAAGACGCAGTCTCGGCGGGTTCAGATTCACACCACCGGTCCCGCCGCGATCCACAGCCGCTCGGCGCGCCACACCATCGGCGCCATTGTCCGCACCGAGACGACAACAACGCGACAGACACTGACGGCACCGATCCGCACCGAGCGCACCGCTGCCGATGGGCGGCTGTGGACGGTTGGCTGCGCACGTTCCCCGGCCGGGCTGTTCTGCTCGCGCCGACGTTGGTCTACGACGGGAAGGTCTATCGATCATGTCATCGGATTCCGGTGTGGACGCGGCGGCAGAAGACCGGCTGCCGCCGATCGTCTGCGGTGTCGATCAGCGGTATCTCGTCGCGTTGGGCGCCCTGATGGCGTCGATCGCGGCCGCGCACCCCGGCGCGGTGTCGCAGTTGCGCCTGATCGTGTTGCATCACGGGTTGGGCCGCGCCGATCGGGCCGTGATCGTGCGTTGGGCGGCCGAGCTCGGGCTGGCGGTGCAGGTCCGGTCGGTGACTGACGTCGCGGACCGGTATCCGGTGTCGGGGTGGGTCAGCGCGGCGGTCTACCTGCGGCTGGCGATTCCGGAGGTGTTGGGTGAGGAACCGCGGGTGCTGTACCTGGACGCCGACACGCTGGTGGTCGATGACCTACGGCCGCTGCTGCGGCACCCGCTGGGCGACGCGGCTCTGGCCGCGGTCCGGGACCCGCAGAATCCCGCGATCGGTTCCGGGATCGCATTGCCGGGTTGGCGGCGGCTCGGCCTGCCGTACGGGCGGGACTATTTCAACTCCGGGGTGTTGCTGCTGGATCTGGTGGCGTGCGCCCGCGACGACATTTTCGGCCGCGCCCGCCGGTTCCTGACGCAGCATCCGGACGAGGCCCGGCTGTGGGACCAGGACGCGCTCAACGTCGCCGCCGGCGACCGGTGGGTGCGCCTGGACCGGCGGTGGAACACCTTCGCCTTCTCCGGGCTGTCGCGGCTGCCGGGGTTCGTGCACGAACGTGACGGCCGGCGGCTGCCGGTGCCGCAACTGGTCGCCGAGGAGGACACCGCCGCGGTGCTGCACTTCGCCGGCCCGGTCAAGCCCTGGCACGACGACTACCCGCCGGGTCCGGCCCGTGACCGCTACCGCCGTTTCCTCGCCGCGGCGCCGGTAGTAGGTGCGCGATGAGCCGGCTGTGGCGCAACCCGCTGTGGTGGGCGGTGGCCGCGACCGCAGCCCGGCACACGGCCGGGGCGTGGCAGCTGCGCCGCACCCTCGCCTACCTGGACACCCGGCCCGCCGACCCACCTGCGGATCCCGATGGGACCGGCCTCGGCTCGGTGACCCTGCACATGGTCATCCCGGTGCTGTGGGAACAGCAGCATGTCGGCCCGGCACTGCGCTGGTTCGCCGACCTGCTGGCGCAACTGCCCGGCTCGACACTGACCGTGGTCAGCAGCAGCCGAGAGGACCACGAGCGGACGGTGCTGCTCGATCAGCTCACCGCGGAACCGGCACGGCCAGTGACCGCAGCCCGCTTTCCGCAGCTGGACGACACCATCCTCAAGGAGCTGCAGGCGACGCAGCAGGCCGGCATCTTGACCCGGCCGGCCGCAGCCGCCGCGCTGGAGCGGATACCCGGCACCGGTGAGGTGGTCGCCGCCCTTCTGGCCGGCGGCGCGTTCGACACCACCCGGATCCGGCACGTTCGCTACGACGGGCCGGGACGCAAAGCGGCCCAGGTCAACGCGGCCGTGGCCCGGCTGACCGGCGTCGGCGACCGGGACTTCGTCGCGGTGTACGACGTCGATTCCCGGCCGGAACCAGCGCTGCTGCAGCGCACCGCCGCGTTCATCATGCACCGCGCGGCCGCGGATGGGGAGCTGCCGTGTGTCGTGCAGCAGTCGGCCCGGTTCGTCACCGCCGGAACCGCCGGCCAGGGCTGGCAGCGGGCGGTGTCCCGTGGCGGTGCCCGGCTGCAAACCCTGTGGACGCTGCGCCGCGAGATCCCCTCGTTCCGCCGGTACGCGCATGTCACCCGGCAGGACCGGCCGGTGCTCGGGGTGCTGCGGCGCGGGCTGGCCCAGACCGTCGGGCACGGCCTGCTGATCCGCCGCGACATCCTGCTTCGTACGGGTGGGCTGCCCGAGTTCACCACCCTGGACGACCTGCCGTTCGGGTTCCGGCTCACCGTCGACAACATCCCGGTCGACGTCGTCCCGGCCCTGGCCACCGCCGCGGCCCCGGAACACCCCCGCGACCTGATCGGGCAGCAACGCCGCTGGTTCGGCAACTACCTCGACTACCCGGCCTGCGCCGCCGCAGCCCGCGCGGCGCGGGCCGGCACACCCGCCGGGCGCGCCGGGGCGCTGAGCGTGGCCGCTTACCGCGGTGCCGCCTGGGCTTTCGCATCGGCGGCGACCGTGGCGTGCACAGCCGCCGTGGTGACGCCGCGGACCCCGGCGCCGGTCCGGGCCGTCGCCGCCGCCGCGCTGTGGCTGGGCTGCGTCACCCCGACCCGGATGCTCGCCGCGCACGACCGGCGCACCGGCGGCCGACAGGTTCCGCCGGGTCTGCTGCAGCAGACCGCCGCCTGCGCAGAGGTCTATGCCGCGTACCTGCTGCGCAGCATCGGCCCGCTCGCCGCGCTCAGCACGGCCGTTCATCGCCGGCCGGTCGGGCTGTCACCGAAAACCCACCACCGGGCCGCCCTCGAGGAACCGCGATGATCATCGGATTGGAAGGGGTCAGCTGCGTCGGCAAGAGCACCCTGGCCGCCGCGCTGGCCGCCCAGCTCGGCGAGGTGCTGATCGTGCCGTGCTACCACCACGTCGCCCCGCACCCGTCGTCGCGACCTCGGCTGGACGCGTTCACCGCCCCCGCCCAGCTCGCCAACGTGCGGATGCTGATGCGCCTGGAAGCTTTGCGGCATCGCCAAGCCGCCCGGGCCGCCGCCGCGGGCCGGCACGTTCTACTCGACCGCACCATCGACACGGTCCTCGCCCACGCGCACGCCGTCGGACGGATGGCCGGATTCGACTGTGACGCCGCCGCCCGGGACCTCGTGCTGGCCGGTCCGCTCACGGTGCCCGACGTGACCCTGCTGCTGTTTGCCTCGCCCGCGGTTCTGGCCGCCCGGGCGGCCAGCCGGGTCGACATGCCGAGCATGCTCTACGCCCCGCCGTTCGCGGTCGGCTTCTACGACCACTTCGCCGACCGGCCGCTCACCGGGCACTGTCACTGGCTGGATGCCACCGTCGCCGCCGAGCAGGTCGTCGAGCATGCGGCAACGGTCATCGACGCGCGCCTGCCCGGGGTGCTGGCATGAACGCGGTGATCATTGGCTGTGGGGTCATCGCGTCGCGCTGGCTGCGAACCCTGAACGCCGACCCGCGCATCCGCGTCGTGGCGGTCATCGACCCCGACCTCACGCGGGCGCGAGCGCTGGCCGCACGCTACGGCGTACCCCGCGCCGCCGCGACCCTCACCGAGGCGGCCACGGCCGGTCCGGTGCAGGTGGCCGTCAACCTCACCCCACCAGCCGCGCATGCTGCGGTGACCCGGCACGCGCTACGGGCGGGGCTGCACGTGCTGACGGAGAAGCCGCTCGCGTTGGCTCTCGGCGACGCCGTCGATCTGATCACGACGGCCCGCACGAGTGGCCGGGTCCTCGCCGTCATGCACAACCGCGTCCTCGACCCGCAGTTTCAGCCGGTCGTGGCCGACTGCGCCGGCCGCAGCGGACCGCTCGCGGTCACCGCCGACGTGATGGTCGACCTCGCCGACCCCGGGTTCCGCAGCACCCAGCCGTACCCGGTGACCACGGACCTGGCCGTGCACGCCTTCGACCAGATCCAAGCTCTGATCAGCGCCGCCCCGGTCCAGGTCTGCTGCACCGAGACCGGTTTGCCGTTCCTCGGCGCCCACGCCTCCCTGGCCACCATGACGATCACGTTCGCCGACGGATCGGTGTTCTGCTACCGCGGCGGCTTCACCGGTCCCGGCCTGACCACCTCGGCCACCGGCACCTGGCAGGTCCATGGCACACCCCTCGACCCACCGGTCAGCGCGCCCGACGCGACGCCCGGCTACCAGCGGTGCATCACCGCGATGATCGACATGCTGCACACCAGCCCGGCCGACACCGGCTGGCCGATCACCACGCTGCGTTCCATCGCTCTGCTCGACGCCGCCCGCCGCTCGGCAGCCACCGGCCGGCCGGTCACCGTGGCAGCCGTACCGCACCCGCCGCCGACGCCCACCAGCAGCAGGCGGCCGTGACCACCCCGGACCCCGGCGGCCTCGACCCGGGCGACATCGACGCCGCCGTCGCCGACATCCTCGAGGCGGCCGGCGTCGACCCCGGACATACCCCGCTGCTGGCCCGGCACGGCGGCCTCGACCACACCGTGTACGCCACCCGCACGCCAGAACATCAGCTGCTGGTCAAAACCGTGGCGGGGGGCCCCGGCCGGTTCCCGGCCGCGGCGTGGGCCGCCGCCACCCTCGCCGCCGCCGGCATCCCAGCGCCGCGGGTGCTCGGCTACACCTCTCGGGTCTGCGTCGAAACCCGCTGCCCCGGTCGGGCCCTGGACACCACGGATGACCTGCCGACCATGGGTGCCGTCGCCGCGGCCGCCGGGGCACTGTTGCGGCGCGTGCATGCCATCACAGTCAGCGGATTCGGGCGCCTCGACGCCGCCGGCCGCGGCACCCACCCGGACCTGCGGGCCTGGCTGCTCGACCGGCGTCCACCACCCGCGTCCGCAACGCCGTGTCGGGCACTGCTCGACGAGGTCCACCACACCCTCGCCGAGCACCCCGGCCAGCTCGCCGCCGCCGGGGCGCGGCTGCTGCACGGCGACTGGGCTGCCCGGCACGTCATCACCGCCGACGGCCGGGTCACCGGCCTGGTCGACCTGGCCAGCGTTCGCGGCGGTGACCCGCTCACCGACCTCGCCGCCTGGTCCCTGCAAGAACCCGCCGCACTCACCCGCGCCCACTTCACCGGCTACTTCCGTACTCCGCCCGACAAAGCCGCCCGCACCGCGTTGACCCTCTACCGGCTACGGATCGCCGCCAGCCTGCTGGCCGTGCACACCACCGGCAACGACACCGTCCACACGCTGCTGCGAGCGCGGCAGCTCCGCGCCGACCTCGAAGACCTGGCCCGCGGCACCCCGCGCGCGGTACCGCGCATCTGTCCCGGACCGCTCCGAACCGCCACTCAAACTGTGAGGTGACCTCATGCTGCTGATCCGTACCAGAGACCGGGAACGGCTGACCCCCAACACCATCCCCGAGGGCTACCCGGCCTCCTCCGTCGGACGGTTCCGCATCCGCACCGACGGCACTGCTCGCTTCGACCGGCACCACCACCACGTTCCGGAACTCTGGTTCGTCGCCGCCGGAGCCGGCACCGTCACCATCGGCGACCAGCAGGTGAGCGTCGTAGCCGGCGACATCCTGCACACCCCCGCCGACACCGACCACGACATCATCGCCGTCCGGCAGGAGTTGCTCGTCTTCTGGTGGACCGCGCCGCTGCCCGACGGGGTCAGCGGCGCCCACCTGCACCGCACCGGTGAGCAGGCCGCCAAGCACCTCGTCACCGTCGACCGGGAGCCCAACCATGCCTGACCCTGGTTCGACGATTCCGGCGGTCACCCTGCCGTTTCCCCGTGCCGTCAAGTACGGGCCCGACGATCATGCGGCCGTGGCCGCCCTGCTCGATCAGGGCCGGCTCTCCGACACCGGCCGCGGCCCGACGATCGCCGCCTGCGAAGATGCCTTCGCCGCGGCCACCGGCACCTGGCACGCGCTGTCCTTCAACTCCGGCACGGCCGCTCTGCAGGCGGCGCTGCACGCGGTCGGTGTTACGCCCGACGCCGGCGTGGCCATGTCCCCGCTCACCTGGATCTCCGCGATCCTCGTCGCGCTGCACGCCGGCAGCTATCCCGTGTTCAGCGATGTCGAACCGGGATCGGTCAATCTCGACCCGGCCGCGGTACCGGCCGGCTGCGGCGCCGTGCTGGTCACCCACGCCTGGGGCACCCCCGCCCGCATGGACGCCCTGCTCGCCGCCACCGACCAGCCGATCGTCGAGGACTGCTCGCACGCGCACGGCGCCCGCTACGCCGACCGCCCACTCGGGTCCTGGGGTGCCGCGGGCTGCTTCTCGCTGATGGAACGCAAACCCGTCTCCGCCGGTGAAGGCGGCATCCTGACCACCAACGACCGGCGCGTGTACGAGCGGGCCATGACCGTCGGGCACCACCCGCACCGCCTCGCCGCCGAACTCACCCAGCCCGACCTGCTGGCGCTGACTAGCACCGGACTCGGCTACAAGACCCGCATGCCCACCCTGGCCGCCGCCATCGCCCACACCCAACTGCGCGCTCTGCCCGCCCGAGCCGTCGCCGCCGAGTCCAACCTCGCCGAACTCACCACGGCACTCGCCGCCACCGGCGCCCCGATCGGCGCCCCCGTCCTGGCGCCGGGCTCCGTACGCGGCTGGTACGGCACCCCGTTGATCATCTCCGAGCCGGTCACCGACCCCGACACCCTGTACGACGCCTTGACCGCGGCGCGGCTACCCGTGCGGCGGCTGTACGACGACTGGCTGACCAGCCCGCTGCTCGCCGACCCCGCCCTGCTGCGGTCCGCGTTTCCGCACCTGAGGCACACCCCATGGACGGCACCCGACCCGCACGCCTTCCCCGGCTACCAGCAGGCCCGTCGACAAACCGTCCTTGTCAAGATCCCCGACGTGCCCGCCGCCGACTACATGCACCAGGTCGCCGCCGCGCTCACCGCCTGCCTGCACCACCACGTCTAAACCCGCTGACCGAGGGAGACTTCCGTGCCCCACCCCGCGCTCGCCGCTGTCATGCACATCCCGGGGAAGCCGCTTGAGCTGCAGACGATCACTCTGGCCGATCCCGGCCCCGGCGAAGCACTCATCCGCACCATGAGCACCGGGATCTGCGGCACCGACGTGTTCTTCGCCGACGGCCGCTACCCCTACCCCACCCCCACAGTGCTCGGTCACGAGGCCGCCGGCATCGTCCAAGCGCACGGCCCCGGCACGGCCGACGTGCACGTCGGTGACCGCGTCATCGTCTGCGACCAGAGCTTCTGCGGCCGTTGCGCCAACTGCTTGTCCGGACAGATGGTCTATTGCACCGACCCCAGCCTCAAACAGCGGCAACGCCGCCGGATACACATCGACGGCCACCCGGCCCGGCAGTACCTCGGCGTGTCCTCCTTCGCCGAGTTCATGCTCGTCGACACCGCCAACCTCATCCCTCTGCCCGCCGAACTGTCCTTCGACGCTGGCGCCCTCCTGTCCTGCTGCGTCACCACCGGCACCGCCGCCGTCTTCAACATCGCCCGCCCGCAGCCCGGCACCAGCATCGCCGTGATCGGCTGCGGCGGCGTCGGCCTGGCCGCCGTCCAGGCCGCCCGCATCGCCGGCGCCGCCCAGATCATCGCCGTCGACCCACAACCTCACCGCCGGGCCCTTGCCCACACCCTCGGCGCCACCGACGTCATCGACCCGAGCACCACCGACCCCGTCGCCGCGGTCACCGAGCTCAGCCACGGCGGCGTGCACCGCAGCATCGAAGCCGTCGGAACCATCGCCACCGCCACCCAAGCGTTCCGGATGCTGCGTCCCACCGGGCACGCCACCATCCTCGGGATGCTGCCGGCCGACGCTGACCTGCCCCTGCCCGCCGGGCTGCTGCGCCACGGCCGCAGTATCACCGGCACCGTCATGGGATCCGTCCGCACCCGCCACGACATCCCCCACTACGCAGCCCTCGCCACCAGCGGAACGCTGCGCACCGACGACCTGGTCACCACCCACCACCGCCTGACCGACATCAACGACGCCCTCGACGAAGCCCGCCACCACCGCGGCGCCCGCGCGGTCATCACCTTTTAGCCGGGGTGGCACTACCCCGCCGGCCCGCCCACCCGGTTTCCTCGTTCAGGTGGAGACTCCTTGCCGCACCTGCGGGCCGCCACGCACAGCACCACGCTCGGCTACCATCTCCCCGACGCCGAGCAGGCGACCGAAACCTCATACCTGGATGACTCACCTCCACCACACAGGGAACCCGGATGAGCACAACCGACGACGTAGAGGTCGAATCCCTGGCGCCACCACACCTCAACATGATCACCGCGGCGTTCCGCGTCGGCTCCGCGACGAAGGTGTCCTACCTGCCGGACGGCCTGATGAACCGCAACTGGCATCTGATCACCGACAGTGGCGACTACGCCCTCAAACGCATCATCGACATCCCCGCATCAACCGCCCGCCGCAACCTGCACGTCCTTGCTCACCTCGCCGACCGCGGTGTCCCGACCTGCCGACCTCTGCGAACCCGCGACGACGACCCTGTACTGGTCGTCGACGGCCACGCCTACTGCCTGTTGCCGTGGATCACCGGCCACCACCTGCCCGGACCCGCTCTCAGCCCCGAGCAGGCCACCGAACTCGGCACCGTGCTCGGACGAATCCACCAAGCCCTCAACCACCCATTACCCCCGGATGGCCTCGACCCAGCCGACCAAGCCCTCCAAGCAGCCGTCACCGCACCTGAGGACGCGCTCGCCACCGCGGACCGCTACCTGCACGCCGCCTCGGCCGCCCACGACGCCTTCGGCCAGCAAGCAGTCGGACTGCTGCAGCACCGCAAACGGCTCATCGCCGCACACACCACCGACCGGCCGACCAGCGATCAACCCGCCGGCCCAATCGGATGGACCCACGGCGACCTGCAACACCGCAATGTCCTCTGGAACCAGGAGGCGCACATCGCCGCGGTCATCGACTGGGACCGCATCCGCATCCGACCCTTCGCCGAAGAAGTCGCCCGGACCGCCACCATCCAGTTCGGCAGTGAACAAGGCGTCCTGGACCTCACCCGGACCGCTGCCTTCGTCTCCGGTTACCGCAGCGTCATCACAATGTCCGACGACGACCTGCTCGACGGACTGCACCGCCTCTGGTGGAAACGCATGTCGGACTTCTGGCAGCTCGACTTCCACTACGACCGCGGCGACGACAGCTGCGACCACCTCTTCCTCGCCAACGAGGAGTTCCTGCACTGGTGGACCAGCCGCCGCAGCGAGGTACAAGAAGCGTTCGTAGGTTCTCATCGCCGATGACGGGCTCGCCTGGCCACAGAACGTGCGGTAGTCGCCGACGGCGAACCCCCAGCGCAGATGGTCGCCGCTGTCGAGCAACTGCTGCTGTTTGCGGCGGACGCGCCCGGCAGCCCGCTGAGCGATGCGCCCGCTTGGGCCACCGCCGTACAGGAAACGGGCCGTCGTCTCGCGGAACTCGCCGCAGCTGGGACGCTGACCCGTGGCCTGCGTGCCGTGATCACCCACCACCTGATGTTCCTGTTCAACCGACACGGGGTATCCGGCGCAGACCAGTACCAGCTCGCTACCGCGGCACGCCACGCGGTCTTCGACTCACCGGGTGAAATCCGGGACACCGCCAGCAACATCGCCGCCAGCAGCGGCGGCCCCGCTAGCCTCGGCGCGGTGACCGACACCCACACCACCCACGCCGACAACAGCGCCCGCCTCCGCCACGAACTCGCAGACTGGATCAAGGGCCGCGGCACGTTCCGCACCCCGATGGTGGAAACCGCCTTCCGCACCGTGCGCCGGGAACTGTTCCTCCCCGAAGTGCCCTTGGACGTGGCGTACGGCCGCACCCCTGTCGTCACCCGACGCGACGACGCCGGCATGTCACTGTCGTCGGCATCCGCCCCGAACATGGTCGCGACCATGCTCGAACAACTCACCGTTCACCCCGGCCAGCGCATCCTCGAAATCGGCGCGGCCACCGGCGTCAACGCCGCGCTGCTTTCCGAGCTCACTGGCGTAGACGGCACCGTCGTCACGATCGAGTTCGACCCGGCCTTCGCCGCCAGCGCCGCCGAGCATCTCACCGCCGCCGGATACCCGCACGTGACCGTCATCGCCGGTGACGGCGCGCTCGGACACACCGACCAGGCCCCGTACGACCGGATCATCGTCACCGCAGGCGCGTTCGACCTGCCACCGGCATTCTGGAACCAACTCACCCCCACCGGCCGGATCGTCGTCCCGCTGCGCCTGCACGGCAGCGGCCTGACCCGCTCACTCGCGTTCAACCGCACCGGCGCCGGGCGGCTCGTCGCCGACGGCGCGGTCGTCTGCGGGTTCGTCCCGATGCGCGGCGTGACCGAACGCGACGAGCAGCGCATCAACCTTACCGACGACGTCGTGTTCCGGGTCGAATCAACCGACCAGCCGGACCCGGCTGCGCTCACCGACGGGTTCGGCCAGACCCGTCACGAACAATGGACCGGCATCACCGCCCGCTACGACCATGACCCGGCCGACCACCTCGACCTGTGGCTGCTTACCCACGCCACCGCCCGGTTCGGCCGGCTGGCTGTCACCGCCGAGGCCCGCTCGGCGGGAATCGATCCGGCCCGCCGGTGGGGCGGCGCCGCCCTCTACGACGACGGCACGGTCAGCTACCTCGTCACCCGAGACCTGAGCGACGACGTCGCCGAACTCGGCGTCGTCGCCTGCGGGCCCCAGCACGGCACGCTCGCTGAAACCACTGTCGACCTGCTGGCCGAGTGGGACAAGTCCCGTCCGGGTCAGCCCACCGTCACCGCGTACCGCAACCCCGACTCGGTCAGCACCGCACGCTACTTCGCGCGCCCGTACACCACTCTCACCGTCACGTGGTGAGGTCACCGATCTGATCCACCCCTTCCAGGGCAGGAGCGGAACCATGCCAGCAGCCACCCGACCGGCACCAGAACTCACCGACCTTGCCGCCCTGCGATTTCCGCTCCTGCCCCGCTCCAAACCCCTGTGCCGGTCCCTGCCCGAACGCGTCGAACGCATCCGGCGGAGCGCCGAAACCGCGCAGCACCACCGGTCAATCGATCACGCCGCGAAGGCCCTCAACCTGGCCGCGCTGATCTACAGCGACTGCGCGATGCCAGACGCCGCCCAGGCGCTGTGCTGGCGGCAGTTCGAGGCCTTCACTAGCGGCGGCCCGTACGACGAACCCACCGCGAAGACCGCCATCCAACCACTGATCAACATCGGCAGACTCCACACCAGAGTCGGCAACGGCACCACCGCCTACCACGTGCACCAGGCCATGTTCGAAGCCGTCCGCCGCAACGCCCCCACCACGATCGACGGCCGGACTGTCGATCTCGGCGCCATCGCCCGACCAGGCGATGCCCGACGAGCGCTCGTCGAGGCGTTGTGGATGGTGCTGCTCTCCGACGGCCTCAGGGCCCTCTGCCGCGCCGGCCGGTGGGATCAAGCCCATCAGCAGGCCCGAGCCACCACGGGATCGGCGACCGGCTGCTGGACGGTCGACAAATCGCGATCATCTCGGCAGCCACCAGCGGCGGACACCGCGAGGCGCGAACGCTGATCGACACCGCCGTCGTGACCGACCCCTGGGAAATGTGCGTCGCCGCGTGCTTGAGCGTTCTCGCCGGCAGATTCGCTGGCGCCGACATCAACGCCGACGTCGACACGATGCTATGTGCCTATGCCGCGCTCGATGCCCCACCCGAGCACACCGTCTTCCTCATACGGGCTGGCCTTACCGTCATCGGTCTCGCCGGCCACCACGACACCCAAGCCGTCGTCGGCAAAATCGAACAGATCATCGCAGGCGACCTGGACGCCTACCCAGCAGCGGAACTACTCACCCAGTCTCCGACGCTGCCTTACAGCCGCAATATCAGCGCCGCCCTCACCGAGACGATCGCCGCCGCAGGTCTCGGACAGCCCGTTCCCGCCGACCTCGACGCAACACTCACCACGGCAGCGAACACTGCGATCGACACCCTCAGACAGATCATCTCGGCCAGCTCACCAACCGCGGAGCCTGCAACCAGTTCGTGCTCGTGAAAGCCTGGCGGGGCCACAACAGTAGCTGACTGCAGCTGCTGCTCCCCGACGTGACGGACGTCTTGGCCCTCCCGGGGAAGCCGGGCACCACAGGGGTCGGAACTCGGTGGAGGCGAGTTGCCCGTTCGTGTCGTCATGACGTCGACGGCGGATGACACTGGCTGAATCCGGTGCCGTCATACCTGCGAGATCGCCCTACTGCCATTTTCGGCGTCACCTCGCTGCACCCCACCAGTGGCCGTCCGGCCCGCGTGGGTGCCCGGTGGCCTGCTGCGTACGGCGCCCCACCGCCCGTAGGTGTGGCCGGCGCCGCGGGGAGTGACCTCGCCGGGCAACACAAGGCTCCGCCTTCGAGACCGGCTGCGCAACCACGACCTTCAGGCCTGTGGATAACTCGTTGTGTGGCTGTCGTCGCCTGGTGACGTGCTCCCGCAATCCGGCGGGCGGTAGCGTCGGCCCCGAGACCGCCACGCGTTCGACCTGCTGCATACCAAGAGGCGGAGCCCTCACCCGATCTCGTTGTCGATCAGACCGAAGCGGCCATGATCCGGGTCTCGGGTAAAGCGCACGGCGATGTGAGGCTCGGCAATCGGAGGCGGGGTGTTGTCGACGATGACGATCTGAGCACCTCGACCCGGACCGTCCAACCACGAAAGCACATGCTGATAGAAGCGTTCGACGAGATGAACGTCTGCGAACTCCTCGTCGTCCGCCGCAGCCTTGCCGCCAAGGTTCTTCTGCGGAGTGTCGATGAGCAGGAAGCCTGGGTGGTGGGCACCTGTCTCGTAACCGACCTCGAAGATCGCCAAGATCCAGGCAAGGCTCTGAAGTACCTGACCACCGCTGGATGCGGAGGTGAAGGGTCGCAACCGCGCTGAGGGCACAAGCTTGGTATCAATGGCCCCGGTGTTGTTGTGCTTGGGGTAGCCGACGTCATTGAGGATCTGCCGGAACCGAGCGCTCAATGCTGCGATTACGGCGTCTCGATCCGGTCGGTCAGATTGGCCTCGGCTCTCTCGTCGCAGTTCGGCGAGCTCGCCGGCCATCTGTTCGGTCCGCCGCCGACGCACGTGC
>NZ_QHHV01000085.1:0-16239 GCF_003947245.1 Actinoplanes sp. ATCC 53533
CGGCCAGTTTCGCAGGCATGTCGCTCACGGTCCGACCTTACGTCCAGGGGTCAGGCCGTCGTCGAGCTCGGCAGGAGGGCCATGTCACTCAGGCTGACGATGCCGACCACCTTGCGGTCGGCGTCGCAGACGAGCAGCCGGCGGACGTCGCGTTCGCGCATCGCCCGGATGGCTTCCTCCACGCCGGCCGACTGCTCGATCATGATCAGCTCTTGGGTGGCGATCGACGACAGCGTCGTCGATCGCGGCGGGAGCCCCTCGGCGATCGCGCGGACCACGATGTCGCGGTCGGTGACCAGCCCGGACATGGTCGGGCCGTTGGTGACCACCACGTCGCCGATGGACTGGTCGCGCATCGCCTGCGCGGCCTCGTCCAGCATCGTGTCGCCCGGCAGGTAGACCACCCGCCTGGTCATGACGTCAGCCACCGAAGCCACCGACATCTTCGTCATGGGTTGTCACCTTCCGTCCTCGTGTCGCCCGTGTCCGGTCACTACCCTGGTTATCCGGTCAATACCCGCACCACGTCGGTGAGGGGCACATCGCGTCGCTCGTCCGTGTGGCGGTCGCGGATCTCGGCATAGCCCTCGGACAGCCGGCGGCCGACCACCACGATCCGCCGGATGCCGATCAGCTCGGCGTCGGTGAACTTCACGCCCGCCGACAGCTGTGACCGGTCGTCCACCAGCACCCGCAGGCCCCCGGCCACCAGCTCCGCCGCCAGGGCGCCGGCGGCGTCGAGCTGACCCTGCTTGCCGGCGGCGATCACGTGCACGTCGGCCGGGGCGACCTCGTCCGGCCAGAGCAGGCCGCGCTCGTCGTGGTGCTGCTCGGCGATCGCGCCCACCGCGCGGGAGAGCCCGATGCCGTAGCTGCCCATGGTCGGGCGCACGGGCTTGCCGTCCGCGCCGAGCACGTCGATGCCGAAGACGTCGGTGTAGCGGCGGCCGAGCTGGAAGATGTGGCCGATCTCGATGCCGCGCCGGATGGTGAGCTCGCCCGCGTCGCAGGCCGGGCAGGCGTCGCCGGCCCGAACCTCGGCGGCCTCGATCGTGCCGTCCGGCGTGAAGTCCCGGCCCGCGACCACCGACGTCGCGTGCCGGCCGGGCTCGTTCGCGCCGGTGAGCCAGGCCGTGCCGGGCGCCACCCGCGGGTCGGCCAGGTAGCGGAGCGCGAGACCCTGCGGCCCGAGGTAGCCCTTGACCAGGTCGGGCCGGGCGGCGAAGTCGTCGAACATGGTGGCGGTCGCCGGGCTCAGGGCGGCGTCCAGCCGCTTGAGGTCGACCTCGCGGTCGCCGGGCACGCCGATGACCAGCAGGCTGTCCTCCCGGCCGGGGTGGTGCACGGTGACGACCACGTTCTTGAGGGTGTCGGCCGCCGTCCAGTCCGTGCGCCCGTCGAGGGCTTGGCTGTTGGCCAGCTCGACCAGTGAGGTGATCGTGGGGGTGCCGGGAGTGTCGTGGACCGTCAGCGGGTGGTGCTCGCGTTCTTTGATCACCGGGACCGGGGTGACCACGGCCTCCGTGTTCGCCGCGTAGTCGCAGGTGGTGCAGCCCACGAAGGTGTCCTCGCCCACGTCGGCGGTGGCCAGGAACTCCTCCGAGGCCGAGCCGCCCATCGCACCCGACATCGCGGACACGATGGTGTGCGTCAGCCCGATGCGTTCGAAGATGCGCTGGTATGCCGTGCGGTGCTGGGCGTACGCCGCGGCCAGGCCGGCGTCGGACAGGTCGAACGAATACGCGTCCTTCATCAGGAACTCGCGCCCGCGCAGCACGCCGGCGCGGGGCCGGGCCTCGTCGCGGAACTTGCTCTGCACCTGGAACAGGATCAGCGGGAAGTCCCGGTAGGAGCTGGTCATCTCCTGCACCAGGAGGGCGAACATCTCCTCGTGGGTGGGCGCGAGCAGGAAGTCGGCGCCGCGGCGGTCCTTGAGGGTGAAGAGGTCGTCGCCATAGTCGGCCCAGCGGCCGGTGACGTCGTAGGGCTCGCGGGGGAGCAGGGCCGGGAAGGACACCTCCTGGCCGCCGATGGCGATCATCTCCTCGCGGGCGATCGCGGTGATCCTGTCCAGGACGAGCTTGCCGAGCGGCAGCCAGGTGTGGCCGCCCGGCGCCGCGCGCCGGACGTAACCGGCGCGCAGCAGCAGCCGGTGGCTCGGCACCTCCGCCTCGGCCGGCTCCTCGCGCAGGGTCTTGAGGAGCATCGTGGACATCCGCAACAGCATGCGAGCCAGCCTAGAAGCCACCACCGACAGGAACCATCCAGTTATCCGGTGTCGCCATCATCACTCTGCCGTCCATGCTCCACCGGTGCAAAACTGACCTTTGAGCGGCAACCCGGGGGAGGTGAGCCATGAGCTGGGACAGCTTCGTGGCGTTGGGGGACAGTTTCACCGAGGGCATGGACGACTCATATCCGGACGGGACCTACCGCGGGTGGGCCGACCTGGTGGCGGCGCGGCTCGCCGTCGACGCGGGCCCCAAGCTCGGGTATGCGAATCTGGCGGTCCGCGGCAAGGTGCTCAGCCAGGTCCTCGCCGAGCAGGTCGGCCCGGCGCTGGCCATGCGGCCGAGCCTGGTGAGCTTCGCCGCCGGCGGCAACGACCTGCTGCGGCGCAAGGTCGACCCGTGGGGGCTGGTGCACAAGATCGATCCGGTGATCGCGCGGATGCGGGCCGCCGGGGCCGACGTGATCCTGTTCCGTTTCGCGGACGTGACCACTGTCCTGCCCGGTCAGCGCATCGTCGGGCCGCGGGCGACCGCGCTCAACGACGGCATCCGGGAGCTGGCCGACCGGCACGGCGCCATCCTCATCGACCTGTTCGCCGACGACGCCTTCCACAACAGGCTGCTGTGGAGCACCGACCGCCTGCACCTCTCCGCGGCCGGGCATCGCCGGGTCGCCGCGCACGTGCTCAGGGCGCTCGGCGTCGGGGTGACGGAGGAATGGTTGCTCGTGCCCCCGATGCCGGCGCCGACCCCCTGGCTGCTGGCCCGCGGCGCCGATCTGCGCTGGGCCGGGCAGCATCTCGCACCCTGGATCAAGCGCCGCCTCGCCGGCGACTCCTCCGGCGACCTCGTCACGGCTAAGCGTCCCGAGCTGGGCCCCATCGAAGCGATAGCGTGAGTGTCATGTCAGTTGAGACCGATCCGGCGCCGGCACTGCAGGCGTATGCCCACCCCGACAAGCTGGTCACCACCGAGTGGCTCGCCGCGCGCCTCGACACTCCCGGCCTCGTGGTCGTGGAGTCGGACGAGGACGTGCTGCTCTACGAGAGCGGTCACATCCCCGGTGCCGTGAAGGTCGACTGGCACCTCGAGCTGAACGACCAGCTCACCCGGGATTATCTCGACCCGGCGGCGTTCGCAGCCATGTGCGAGGCCAAGGGCATCGGCCGCGACGACACGATCGTCTTCTACGGCGACAACTTCAACTGGTGGGCGGCGTACGCACTCTGGGTGTTCAGTCTTTTCGGGCATCGCGACGTGCGCCTGCTCGACGGCGGCCGGCAGAAGTGGGTGGCGGAGGGCCGCGGGCTGACCCGTGACCGCACCGAACGCCCGGCCGCCGCCTACCCGGTGCCGATCCGCGAGGACGGCCCGCTGCGCGCCTTCCGCGATCAGGTCATGGCGCACATCTCGAGCGGCCGGCCGCTGGTCGACGTGCGCTCCCCGCAGGAATACACCGGCGAGCTGACCCACATGGCGGCCTATCCGCAGGAGGGCGCGCTGCGCGGCGGGCACATCCCCGGCGCGCTCAGCAAGCCGTGGAAGTCGGCGGCGAACGAGGACGGCACCTTCAAGCCGGCCGACGAGCTCACCAAGATCTACCGCGACGAGCTGGGGCTGGCGACCGGCGACGACGTGATCGCATACTGCCGGATCGGCGAGCGGTCGAGCCACACCTGGTTCGTGTTGCACCACCTGCTCGGATATCCGCAGGTCCGCAACTACGACGGCTCCTGGACCGAGTGGGGCAACCTGGTGCGCGCACCCATCGTCAAGGGTTCCGAGCCCGGCGGACTGTCCTGAGCAGGGCGGTTGTCCCGCGGGCCTAGATTCGGCGGGCATGGGAGCAGCCTGGCGGGACCACAGCACCACGATCATCGTCACGCTGCTGGTCCTGCCCATCGCCGGCGTCGTCGCATACCGCTGGCGGCGCCGGAGCCGGTCCCGGCGCCTGGCCCTCGCCGAGGTCGGTCTGGTCTGCTGGACGTTGCCGTTCATCGGCATGCTCTTCACGCCGCAGGCCACGCCGCGGTCGGTCGACCTCGTGCCGCTGCACGATCTGCCGTCCTGGGTCTCCGGCAGCCCCGATACGGCGATCGCGCAGGTCGTCGGCAACCTGATGGTGCTGGCCGGGGTCGGCTTGTTCCTGCCGATCCGCTACCGCTGGGCCGCCTCGTTGCCGCGCGTTCTCGTGCTCGCGGCGGCGAGTGCGGTGCTGGTCGAGACCCTGCAGTGGGTGCTCGCGATCGGCCGGGTCTCCAGCGTGGATGACGTGCTCATCAACACGGCCGGCGCGGTGCTCGCGGCCGCCTGCTCACGCCGGTGGTGGGTCACGGAAAAGGCGGACCCCGAACGGCAGATCCTGCCGGTACCCTGAGCGCCTCAGCGCCGAGGGGGAGGGCGACCAACAGACGTGAGCAACACCTTCCAGGTCGACCTGCGCGGCATCGTCGACCTGCTCAGCCATCACCTCTATGCCAGCCCGCGGGTCTACGTGCGGGAGCTGCTGCAGAATGCCGTCGACGCCATCACCGCGGTGCGGCACGACACACCCGGCAGCACCGGACTGATCAGCATCGAGTCCGCCACCGCCACCGGCGACGGCAGCCTGCGCATTGCCGACGACGGCATCGGGCTCACCGAGGCGGAGGTGCACGAGCTGCTCGCCACCATCGGCCGCAGCTCCAAGCGCGACGAGCTGGGCTTCGCCCGGCACGAGTTCCTCGGCCAGTTCGGCATCGGCCTGCTCTCCTGCTTCCTCGTCGCCGACGAGATCCGCGTGCACACCCGCCGGGCCGACGCCGCGCCGGTGCTGTGGACGGGCTACGCCGACGGCCGCTACGAGGTGGGGCCCGGGCCGGAGCGCGAGCCCGGCACGTCGGTGACCCTGATCCCGCGCCGCGGCTCGGAGATGTTCCTGGCCGGCCCGGCGGTCGTCCAGCTCGCCACCCTCTACGGTTCGCTGCTCCCGGTCGAGGTCGTGGTGGACGGCGCCACCGTCACCGTCGGCGAGGTGCCGTGGGCCGCCGGGCGCCGGGCCGCGATCACCTACGCGGAGCGCACTCTCGGCTTCACCCCGTTCGACGTGATCGAGCTGGACGTGCCCGAGGCCGGACTGACCGGGGCCGCGTTCGTGCTGCCCACCCCGGTCAATCCCGCCACCCGCGGCGGTCACCGGGTCTATCTCAAGCGCATGCTGCTGGCCGAGGCCGTCGAGGGACTGCTGCCCGAGTGGGCCTTCTTCGCCCGCTGCGTGGTCGACAGCACCGAGCTGCGGCCGACCGCGAGCCGCGAGGCGCTCTACGACGACAGCCTGCTGGTCGCCACCCGCGAGGCCATCGCCGACCAGCTGCGCGGTTGGCTGGTCCGGCTGGCGTCGACCGACCCGCGCCGACTGGCCGAGTTCCTGCGCATCCACCACCTCGGGGTCAAGGCGCTGGCGCTGCACGACGACGAGATGCTGCGCCTGGTCGAGCAGTGGTGGCCGATGGAGACCAACACCGGTCAGATGACCCTCGCCGAGTTCCGCACCCGGCACGGCCTGGTCCGATATGCCGCCACGACCGACGAGTTCCGGCAGCTGGCGGCCGTCGCCGCGGCCCAGGACGTCGGGCTGATCAACGGCGGCTACACCTACGACGCCGAGATCATCGAGCGGCTGCCGCAGCTCGACCGCGACATCAAGGTCGAGCGGCTGGAGCCGACCGACCTGGCCACCCGCTTCGACACCCTGGACGCGGCCACCGAGTTGCGGCTGCGCCCGTTCCTGTCGGCGGCGCAGCGCCGGCTCGACCGGCTCGGCTGCGAAGTCGTCGTGCGCACCTTCGAGCCGGCCAATCTTCCCGCGCTGTATCTGGTCAGCCGGGCGGCGCACTTCCACGAGGAGTTCACCGCCACCCGGGAAAAGGCCGACGAGCTGTGGGGCGGCGTGCTCGACGCGCTGGCCGACAGCGACCCGCCGGACCGCCCGCAGCTGGTCCTCAACCACCGCAATCCGCTGGTCCGCCGGGTCACCGCGATCGGCGACCCCGACCTGACGGCGCTGGCCGTCGAGGCCCTGTACGGCCAGGCGCTCCTGCTCGGCTATCACCCGATCCGGCCCGCGGACGCGGCCCTGCTCAACACGTCGTTCCTCGGCCTGCTGGGCCGAGCCGTTCCGGGGGAGCAGCAGTGAGCCGGTCCGTCGAGGAGCTGTGGGGGCTGCTCCAGGAAGCGCACCGGATGCCCTACGGCGCCGCGCAGATCGCCGTCATCGAGCAGGTCATCCGGCACGCCGACGCGCTCGGCGACCGTGAGCTGGGCTATCAGGCGCGCATCCTGGCCACGACGGCATACACGTACGGTGGCGAGGTCGCGAAGTCCTTCGTGACGTTCTCCTGGTGCCTGAGCGACTTCGACCGCGACCCGGCGCCGTTCCACGCCCGCACCGAGCAGGACCTGCTCTGGCACTTCAAATACATGGTGTCGGCCCTGACCAAGTTTCCCGAGGTGCCGCTCGCCCGCACCCACGCGGTCCTGGACGACATGGAGCGCCGCTACCTCCAGGCGGGCCACAGCCTGCAGGCCGTGCACAAGCACCGGTACGTGGTGGCCCGGCACGTCGGCCTGGACGACGAGGCCGACCGGCTCTACGAGCGGTGGAACACGACGCCCCGCGACTCCCTCTCCGACTGCGCGGGCTGTGACCCGTCGGCGCAGGTCACCTACCTGTCCAGCCGCGGCCGCGACGACGAGGCGGTGGCGCTGGCCGAGCCGGTGCTGGCCGGCCGGCTGAGCTGCACCGAGCAGCCGCAGACGATCCTGAGCGGCCTGATGGTGCCGTACCTGCGCACCGGCCGGCTCGAAGAGGCGGCGGACGCGCACCGCCGGTCCTACAGGTTGATGCGGGGCAACCTCGCCGACCTCTGGGAGATCGGCGACCACATCGCGTTCTGCGCGCGCACCGGCAACGAGCACCGTGGGCTGGAGATCCTGCAGCGGCACATCGACTGGCTGGAACGGGCGCCGTCGCCGGCCGCGGGGATGAACTTCGCCGCCTCCTCCGCCCTGCTGCTGCGCAGGCTGGTCACCCTGGGCCACGGCACGACGATCGTGCGCCGCCGCGACAAGGACGACGTCACAGCCGAAGACCTGGCGGAGCAGCTGGCGGCGTTCGCCACCGCGCTGTCCCTGCGCTTCGACGCGCGCAATGGCACGACGGCGCAGAGCCGGCAGATCGCGTCCGAGCTCGCCGCGGAGCCGTACGACGTGGTCCTGCCGCTGTCGGCCTCGAGCCGGCGGCGTCCGGTCGCGCAGCCCCAGCCGGCGCCGAAGCCCGCCGAACCGGCCGAGATTCCGGCCGACGCGGACGCGGACGCCCTGCTCGACCTGGCCGAGGAGCACGAGTTCCAGGACCGGGACGACGACGCCGACGCGGTGCTGGTCGTGTACGACGCCCGGTTCGGCAAGGGCGAGGAGGTGCTGGCGTCCGCCGACGGCGACCCCGTGATGATGCAGCGCGCGGCCCGCCGGGCGATGCTGCTCGGCAGCCAGCTGTGGCGGGCCGACGACCAGGACGGCACCGCGGTGGTGTGGCGCCGGGCGATCGACCTGTTCACCGCCGCGGGCTCCCCGGGCGACGCCTCGGTGGCCCGGGGGCGGCTCGGCGTCTCGGTGGCGCTGGCCGGGAAGCCCGACGAGGGCCGCGCGCTGATCGAGCCGGACGCCACCTACCAGCAGGAGCACGGTGACGCCCGGCGGCGGGCCGCCGCCTGGTCGCGCCTGGCGCTCATCAACCTCGTGCAGGACCGTCCCGAGGAGGCCAACGAGGCGCACGACCGGTCGGAGCAGGCGGCCGCCGAGACCGACGATCCCCGGCTGCGGGCCTTCTACCTGGCCCGGCGCGCCTCGAACCGGGCCGCGGCGGGCCGGCACGAGGAGGCGCTGGCCGCGGCGGCCGAGGCCCGCGCCTACTTCCAGGAGCACGGGCCGGCCCTGCGGCTGGCCGATGCCTCCGCCCTGTTCGGCCAGCTCACCTCCGATCCGGCGGCGGCGGCCGAGGCGTTCGGCGAGGTCCTCGCGGCGGGCGAGCCGGCCGCCGCGCTCACCGCCCGGCTCGGCCGGGGCCGGGCCCTGGTCCACCTCGACCGGGCCGCGGAGGCCATCGACGACCTCGTCGAGGCCGTGGCGCTCTGCGCCGAGCAGGATCTGGACGAGGGTGGCGCCTTCATCCGGCAGGAGCTCGCGGACGCATACCGGCAGGCCGGGCGGATCGTGGAGGCGGCCGAGGTCGCCGAGGAGGCCCTGGCCGGGCTCGAACGCCTCGGCCATGACGAGGCCGCCGACAACACCCGGTTCCTGCTCGCCGGGCTCTACCGCCAGCTCGGCGACAACACCGGCTCGCTGGCCCTCTACGAGGACCTGGTCGAGCGGCTGGCGGACAACCCGGCCGGCCGGGGTCAGATCCGCGAGAACGCCGGCGACCTGCTGTTCCGGCTGGACCGCGACGCCGAGGCGGCGGAGTGGTTCGCCGCCGGCGCCGAGGATCTGCGGGAGTCCGGCGACCAGCTGGGCGAGCTGCGGTTGCTGCGCCGCCGGCTGATGGCGCTGCACTGGGCCGACGACGTGGCGGGTGCCGAGGAGACCTTCCGGCTGGCCGTGCGCAAGCAGATCGGCCTGCCCGCCGACGTGGCCGGGGATCCGGGCGCGGTGTGGGAGCAGGCGATGCTCGGCTTCGAGATGGGCCGGTTGCTGCTGGGCCGGGGTCGCCCCGCCGAGGCTGTGCCGTACGTCACCGGTGCGCCCGAGCGGCTGCGCGAGATCGGCTCCGGTGAGGAGGCAGACCAGGTCGCGACGCTGCTCGGCGAGGCGCTGCTGCGCTCGGGGCAGCCGCAGCAGGCCGAGGATCTGCTCTGGCCGGTGCTCGGCGAGATGGCTCAGGACGCTCCGCAGCGGCAGATCACGGCCCGCGTGCTGGCCGAGGCGCTGGAGGCCGGTGGCAGCATCGAGCAGGCCGCGCGGCTGCGCCGTACCGAAGGTGTCGAGGAGGAGTAATTAGCTGAACGGCCGTTAAGGCAGCGGCTTGACAGCGGGTTAGAGTTGCCGGGTGACGGTAGATCAGCAGCAGCGTACCGGCCCGCCGGCCCCCCGCCGGCGCTCGCGCCGGGACGAGATCCTCGAGATCGCGGTCGGCCTCTTCGCCGCGCGGGGATATCACGGTGTCTCGATGGACGACATCGGTTCGGCCGCCGGCGTGACCGGTCCGGCCCTTTACCACCACTTCGCCGGCAAGGAAGCCATGCTGGTGGCCGCCCTCATCCCGGTCAGCGAGGGCCTGTTACACGGCGGCAAGGAGCGCGTCGCCCGGCATCCGGCGGACGCGCTGGCCGCGCTCACCGACCTGATCGAGTTCCACGTGGAGTTCGCGCTGGCGAACCCCGCCGTCATCGCCCTGCACCTGCACGAGCTCGACCGGCTGCCCGACGAGCCGCGCCGGCAGATCCGCCGGCTGCAGCGCCTCTACGTCGAGGAGTGGGTGATCGTGCTGGCCACGCTGCGCCCCGAGCTGGAGCCGGGCGAGGCCCGGGTGCTGGCCCACTCCGCCTTCGGCCTGATGAACTCGACACCGTTCCTCGGTGGCGAGGTCGACCGCCGTCGCCGGGCCGTGCTGCTGCGCGAGGCCACCGCACACGCACTCATCGGCCGCTGAGCCCGAGCCGCCGACCGGAAGCACGAGAGAAGCCGCTGAGCCGCCCAGCCGGGAAGCACGAGAGAAGCCGTTGAGCCGGCCGGCCGGGAAGCACGAGAGAAAGGGCGCAATGATCGAGTCGCTGCTCATCGCCAACCGGGGCGAGATCGCCCGCCGGATCATCCGCACCGCCAAGCGGCTGGGCATCCGGTCGATCGCGGTCTACTCCGAGGCGGACGCGGACCTGCCGTTCGTCACCGAGGCGGACGAGGCGGTCTGCGTGGGACCGGCCAACCCGGCACAGAGCTATCGCAACACCGAGGCGATCCTGGAGGCCGCCAAGTCGACGGGTGCGCAGGCCGTTCACCCCGGTTACGGCTTCCTGAGCGAGAACGCCGAGTTCGCCCGTACGGTCGAGGCCAACGGCCTGGTGTGGGTCGGCCCGCCGGCCGACGCGATCACCGCGATGGGCGACAAGATCAATGCTCGCAACCTGATGGCCGCGGCCGGCGTCCCCGTCGCGCCCGGCACGCATGACCCGGCCGCGACCGTGCAGGCCGCGATCGAGGCCGCGGCGAGCATCGGCTATCCGGTGATGGTCAAGGCCGCCGCGGGCGGCGGCGGCATGGGCATGGCGGTCGCCGAGGAGCCCGACGGCCTGCGCCTGGAATACGACAAGGTCCGTGCGTTCGCCGAGCGGATGTTCGGTGACGGCTCCGTGCTGATCGAGCGCTACTTCCCCCGGGTGCGCCACGTCGAGGTGCAGATCCTCGGCCTGGCCGACGGCCGGGTGGTGGCCCTGAGCGAGCGCGAGTGCTCGGTGCAGCGCCGCAACCAGAAGCTGGTCGAGGAGGCGCCCTCCCCGGCGGTGTCGCCGGAGCTGCGGAAACGCTTCCTGGCGGCCGCGGTGCAGGCGGGCGAGGCGGTCGGCTACCGCAACGCGGGCACGGTCGAGTGCCTGCTCGACCCGGCCACCGGTGACTTCTTCTTCCTGGAGATGAACACCCGGCTGCAGGTCGAGCATCCGATCACTGAGCTGATCCACGGCATCGACCTGGTCGAGGAGCAGCTGCGGATCGCGTCCGGCGAGGCGCCGACCTTCGACCCGGCGACGATCCAGGCCACCACGGGCCACGCGATCGAGCTGCGGATCAACGCCGAGGACCCGAAGCGGTTCATGCCGGGTCCGGGCAAGGTCACGACCTGGGTGGAGCCGTCCGGCGACGGGGTGCGCGTCGACTCCGGCTACGGCCCGGACATGACGGTCACGCCGTTCTACGACTCGCTGATGGCGAAGCTGATCGTCCTCGGCGCCGACCGCGCGGAGGCGCTCGCCAAGGCGCGGGCCGCGGTGGCCGGCTTCGAGATCGCCGGCCCCAAGAACAACCTGCCGTTCTTCGCCGAGTTGCTGGAGAACGACGAGTTCCTCTCCGGCGACTACGACACCGGCATCGTCGGCAGGATGCGCCCGGCCAAGGTCAAGAAGGGGTAGCCGAGATGGACACGGTCTCGATCCGCGAAGTAGCGCCACGCGACGGCCTGCAGAACGAGGAGCCGATCCCGACCGACCACAAGGTCCGGTTGATCGACGCCCTGTCCGGCACCGGGGTGCGCCGGATCGAGGCGGTGTCCTTCGTGCATCCGAAGGCGATCCCGCAGATGGCCGACGCCGACGAGGTGTGGGCCCGGGCCTGGCACAACCCCGAGGTCCGCTACTCGGCGCTGATCCCGAACACCCGCGGTGCGCAGCGTGCGCTCGCCGCCGGCTTCCGGGAGATCGAAGTGGTGGTGTCGGCCAGCGACACCCACAACCGGCGCAACCTCAACCGGTCGACCGAGGAGTCGCTCGACGACATCACCGGCCTGATCCCGCTGATCCACGCCGCCGGCGCGAAGGTCGAGGTCATCGTCGCGACCAGCTTCGGTTGCCCGTTCGAAGGCGACATCGACCCCAAGCGGGTGGCGTCCATCGTGGAGCGGGTCCGCGCCGACGGCGCGGACCGCATCGCGTTCGGCGACACCACCGGCATGGCGACCCCGCGCCGGGTCCGCGACCTGCTCTCCGAGGCGCGCCCGGAGCTGCTGCACTTCCACAACACCAGGGGTACGGGGCTGGCGAACGTGCTGACCGCCCTGGAGCTGGGCGTCACCGAGTTCGACGCGAGCGTGGGCGGCATCGGTGGCTGCCCGTACGCGCCGGGCGCCTCGGGCAACATCGCGACCGAGGAAGTCGTCCACATGCTCGAGGACATGGGCATCAGTACCGGAATCGACCTGGAAAAGCTCATCACGGTGGCACAGCTCGCCGAAGGGCTACTCGGGCGCACGCTCCCGTCGGGTGTTCTTCGGGCCGGGCCCCGTACCAGATTGGTTTGAACCGCTTTCTCTTTCCGTCCTTTCGGCGCGGTGCGACGCGATCAATTTTCCGGAATGCCCGCGTGACCCAGGCTGTGTCGCTTCGTTACCAATACCGAGTGGCCGATATCGCCTTGTTCCCTTGGGCAGTCGGTCGCCGGTCACGAGCCGACGACGAGGGGGCAGGACGATGACGGGACAGGTGGTCGAGCGCGATGCGCACACGATGCGCCGCTCCGCGTCGGTCCGGCCCATCGGTGCCTCCCCGCTCATGCCGCCCCACAGCCAGGGGGCGGAGCAGCGCAAGGAGCACCGCAAGGAGCACCGCGCGGGGCGCACCGGATCCCGGTGGGGCCTGCGTGCACTGGTCATCGGCGGTCTGGCCGGAGCGGCCTGGCTGCTCACCGGCGCCGCCGCGCACGCCGCGGACCGTGACCCGGCGGGTGAGGGAGTCTCCCTCGGCTCGTCGCTGATCGGCTCTGTGGTGTACGGCGACGACCACAGAGCCCCGGTGGTGGGCCGGGTCCTCAAGGCGGCCGTCAGGCCGCTGGCACCCCAGCACCACCGAGGTCACGGGTCCGCGGTGGCGCTACCGAACAAGATCGTGGGAGCGCTGGGCAAGGCCACACACGGCAGGAACGACGCGGATTCCGCCCTGGGCGGGGTCGACGGCGTCGTCCGGGTGTTGACCGCCCCACTTCGCCCTGCGGGCGTTGCGGTGGACACCCGGAAGCTCGTCCCGGTCACCGAGCCGCGGGAGTTCGAACCGCCGCGGGCGGGGACCGCTCCGGAGACGCCGGTGCGGCTCTCCGCGACGCGGGTGACCGGCTCCGGGACCTCGGAGACCGACGCACCCTCCGCGACCGCCGACCGGTCCGACATGGACCTGGCCGGTGCCGGCGAAACCCTTGCCGACCAGGTCGGCAGTGCGGTGGACGGTGACGAGCGGGTGCCGGCGGTCGAGCGTGAGCCCGACCGGCGGAACCTGGTGGGAAAGACCGTCGACCGGCAGCACACGATTGCTGTCGACCGGCATCCGGCCGCCGTCACGGCGGCAGGGTCGGAGGCGGTCAGCGATACACCCGGCGGTGATGGACCCGCGCCGCTGCGGGTGCACCTCGGGGCAGCGAGCGGCGTTCCGGTCTCCGGGCCGTCAACTGCGGCGGAGGGCGGCTCCGCGGCCTTCCTGCCGGCCTCGATCGCGGACAGCACGGTGGCCTGCCACCGGCTGCCGATCACGACCGACGCCGAGGTTCGGCGCCATGACGCCGAGGCACCGACCGTCTCACCTGACTAGTACCGGCACCGGCCGGCGTACCCCTGGTTCCCACTCACCAGTGGGTCGGGTGCGCCTACACCACGGGCATGATTCCCCACCCGCCTGCGAACAGGCGGCGAATCACCTCTGCGGCCCACGGTCGTTACGTCACCGCATTTACCGCGTCACCTGTAATGGGCGCACGTCGACAAGCGGGGTCAGGGCAGTCCGAATAACGCTCGCGCACCGCTGCGCCCGAGATCACCGATCAATTGAATACGCGTCTCACCATTTTCTGACAATTCTGAAAGGCATCTTCTTTCCATGAAGACTTGGGTTCGTAAGACTCTCAGCGTCGGTGTTCTGGCGGCCGGCGCCCTGCTGTTCGCCCCGGGCGCCGCCCAGGCCGACGTCTCCCAGAACACCTCGGACAACGTCGGCATCCTCAACGGCACCCAGGTGTTCGCCCCGATCGCCGTGCCGCTGAACGTGGTCGGCAACTCGATCGGCGTGGCCGGCGAGGCCAACTCCGCCGGATCCGGCATCAACTTCGTCGAGAGCGGCAAGGACCGCAAGCGCGGCGGCAAGGGCGGCAGGGTCTCGCAGAACTCGTCCGACAACTTCGGCATCGCCAACGGGACCCAGGCCTACCTGCCGATCTCCGTGCCGGTGAACGTGGTCGGCAACGCCGCTGCCGTGCTCGGGCTGGCGAACGCCTCCGGCGTCGGCGTCAACCACGTCGAGAGTGCCAAGACCGAGGGCAAGCGCGTCGACCAGGACTCGTCGGACAACTACGGGATCCTCAACGGCACCCAGGTCTACGCGCCGATCGACGTTCCGATCAACCTGTGCGGCAACGCGCTCAGCATCCTGGGCCTGGCGCAGTCGCACGCCGCCTGCGTCAACAACACCGGCGGGCACCGCCGCGAGTCCACCTCGCAGGACACCTCGGGCAACTACGGGATCGCCAACGGCACCCAGGTCTACGCCCCGGTCTCGGCGCCGCTGAACGTGGCCGGCAACTCGATCGGTGTCGCCGGCGAGGCCAACTCGGCCGCCGTCGCCCGCAACGAGTCGGGTCACGACGACGACTTCTCGCAGAACTCGTCGCGCAACGTCGGCATCCTGAACGGCACGCAGCTCGCGGCGCCGATCAACATCCCGATCAACGTCTGCGGCAACTCGCTCGCGGTCCTCGGCCTGGCGAACTCGGCGGCGGCATGCGCCAACGACATCGACGGTGACGGCGGCCGCGGCCACGGCCACAAGGGCCACGGCAACGGCGGTCACAACGGCAACGGTGGCCACAACGGCAATGGCGGCCACAACGGCAACGGTGGCGACAACGGCGACAACGACGACGACTACGCCGGCGACAACGGCGACCAGGACGACGACGGCTACAACAACGACGATGACGACGTGGCCGGCGACAACGGCGACAAGGACGACAACTACGGCAAGCCGGCTCGCAAGAAGCACGCCAAGTCGAGCACCGAGGCGGGCGGCGTCGACGGCCTCACCCAGAACCTGAGCAACGCGGGTGGCCTGAACGTCGGTGGCCTCAACGTCCTGGACACGCTGGGCAAGTGAGCTAGCAGGGAAAGCCAGGGCAAGTTCGTCAGATGAGGCCCGGGTCACGCCGGTCCCGGGCGTGACCCGAGCGACGCCCCCGGGCGTCGGGCAGTAAACCGGCGCTCCTCCACAGCGCCGGTCGTACGAGACGAACGGGAGTCCCCGCAACCGGCGGGGGCTCCCGTTCGCCGTCTCTGGTCTCAGCCAGTGGAATGCGTTACCCTAACGATCGTTCAGGGAAGAACGAGGGGGACCGGGTGGCATCCGAGGTGGCATTCAACGAAGATGCGCTGGAGCAGGCGCGCAAGCGGGCGGTGGCCGGCGGCGCCGAGCGCTATCACGCCGCCAACGCCGCGAAGGGCAAGCTCTTCGCCCGCGAGCGGATCGCCCTGCTCGTCGACGAGGGCTCGTTCGTCGAGGACGGGCTCTTCGCCAACAGCCTGGCGGATGGACTGCCGGCCGACGGGGTAATCACCGGAAACGCCCGGATCGACGGGCGCGAGGTGTGCGTGATGGCCAACGACTCGACCGTGAAGGCCGGCTCGTGGGGTGCGCGTACCGTCGAAAAGATCATCCGGATCATCGAGCGGGCGTATGCGAACGCCGTACCCATGATCTATCTGGTGGATTCCGCGGGCGCGCGGATCACCGACCAGGTCGACCTGTTCCCCGGCCCGCGCGGGGCCGGCAAGATCTTCCACACCCAGGTCCGCGCGTCCGGCTCGATCCCGCAGGTCTGCGCGCTGTTCGGGCCGTCCGCCGCGGGCGGAGCCTACATACCCGCCTTCTGCGACGTGGTCGCCATGGTCGAGGGCAACGCGAGCATGTATCTGGGCTCCGACCGGATGGTCGAGATGGTCACCGGCGAGAAGACGACGCTGGAGGCGATGGGCGGCGCGCGGGTGCACTGCGCCGAGTCCGGCGTCGGTCATTTCCTCTGCAAGACCGAGCAGGACGCGCTCGACGTGGTCCGCTCGTACCTGTCGTTCCTGCCGTCGAACTGGACGCAGCAGCCGCCGGCGGCCGAGGCGCAGGATCGCGCCACTGTGGATCTCGCCGCGCTGGTCCCGGTCAGCGAGCGCCAGGCCTTCGACATGCGCCGTTACGTCAAGGGCATCGTCGACCAGGGCTCCTTCTTCGAGATCCCACGCGCT
>NZ_QHHV01000086.1:0-15540 GCF_003947245.1 Actinoplanes sp. ATCC 53533
AGGGCGTGGGCGTCTACGTCATCGCCCGCAGGCTCGGTCTGGACCCCAAGACCGTGCGCCGCTATGCCGAGGCCGCCGACCCCGATCTGCTGCTCGGACCCAACGGCACCGCCCGCGACAGCATCCTCGACCGGTACAAGGGCTATCTGCAGCAACGCTGCAAGGACGGGATCACCGGCACTACCGAGTTGCTGGCCGAGATCCGCGCCCGTGGTTACCGCGGCGGCGAACGCACCCTGCGCCGCTACCTGATCAACCTGCGGGGCTGCGACCAGCCAACCCTGGCACCGCCGCCGGTCCCGCCCGCCCGGGACATCACCGGCTGGATCATGCGGCCCGACGGCAAGCTCACCGAGGAACATCGCGCCGAGTTGCAGCGGCTCTGCGACCTATGTCCCGACCTGGTCACTATCCGTGATCTCGCCCGCGGGTTCACTGACCTGGTCCGCACGCTCGGCGGCGCCCACCTCGAAGCCTGGGTCAAACAAGCCGAGCACGGCGCCATCGCCGAGATCCGATCCTTCGCGGCTGGGCTGCGCAAAGACTGGGACGCCGTCACCGCCGGCCTCACGATGCAGTGGAGTTCCGGCGCGGTCGAAGGCAACGTAAACCGCATCAAAATGCTCAAACGACAAATGTACGGCCGGGCCAACCCCGACCTCCTACGCCGCCGCATCCTCCTCGCCGACTGACATCGACCAGTCACGATCACCGAGACCGTGCCAGAGCCGGCGAAAGCCCTGTCCGGCGGCCTTTGATCTTCCTCGTGGGCGCTGCGAGCTATCTCGGTGTGCGATGTACCGAATACCCCACGGCCAGGCATCCGTGGTCCGTGGTTCGCCGCTTGTGGTCTGCGGCCTGCGGTCCGCGGCGTGTTGTCCGCGGCCTGTGCCTCGCGGCCTTGCGGTCCGTGGTCCGCGGCCTATGTCCGTGGCTCGCGGCCCGGTGGTGCGGGTAGTGCGGGTAGTGCGGGTGGTGCGGGTAGTGCATCGGTAGAGCCGGCAACTTCGGTAGGCGCTACTGGTCCGTCGAGAAGTTCGGGGCTTGGGCGGGTAGGCCAACAACGCTCGGCCGCACCCAGGATAGAAACCTCTCGTAGAGATCGGGCGGCGGTGCTTCCCCGTGTGCGGTGAGATCGTTCAATGCCTCGCCCAAGTACGACGACATGTAGATCGTCAGACTCGATGGATGCCGCCGGAACTCGCGTAGCAATTCACTCTTCGCGTGCGCGCACGGCCAGGGTCGCGCACAGGCCAGGCAATCCCACGAAGGTCGATCGCGCAGATGGTCCACCTCCCGTGGAGCATTCACCATGAGCGGCCCCGACCTGCCCGATAGGCCTGGGCCGGAGTGAGATCGCCCGCGCGACCGACCTGGGACAGGAGGACCGTTGGTGCGTCCCATGCGGGAGCCCGCACTTGCTGCCCGCTCGGGGATTGTCGGCGCGGATTGATGTCGCCGGATGGGCTGTCGGCACTGGGCAGCCACGCCGCATCTTCCGGGCGAGTTTCGCTGAGTGGTGGCCACGATCGGTTGCCCGCGACGGTCGTATAGGCCGGCCATGGTCTGTCGGCCGCAAGGGTTTCGCTGGCAGGCCGCGCATCGCCTTTGGAGATCGCCTCGTTGGCGAGCCGAGAGTCGCCTACTGCGAAGGCCCTGCGGTTGGGCCGTGTTGCGTTTCCTGCGGCGGCCTCGCTGGGGCGTCGCGTCTCGCTTTCCGCGATCGGCCATGCCGCGTCTGTCGAGACGGCCTCGCCGGCAGGCCGCGGTCGGTCTCGGCCGTCGGTTTCACTCGCGGGCCACGACGCTTCGTCGTGCACGTCGGTTGTGCTTGTGGACCGTGGCGCTTCGTTGTTCGCGTTCGTTGTGCTCGCGGGCCATGACGCTTCGTTGTTCGCGTTGGTTTCGCTCGTGGACCGTGGCGCTTCGTTGTTCGCGTTCGTTGTGCTCGCGGGCCATGACGCTTCGTTGTTCGCGTTGGTTTCGCTCGCGGACCGTGGCGCTTCCTTGCTCACGTCCGTTGCGCTCGCGGACCGTGACGCCTCGTCGCTCACGTCCGTTGCGCTTGTGAACCACCGTGCTTTGTCTTCCGCGACGGTCTCTTTGGTGGGACTCGCTCTGTCATGCGCGCTGGTTTCGCTGGCGTGCTCGGCTGCGCCGAGTGTCCCGGCATCGCTGGTCAGCCATGCGCCCGGACCTGTTCCGCAGCGGTTTGGGTCGGTCGGGGAAGGTGGAGGAAGGCTCGCGGGGGTTTGCCAAGCCACGCTTTCCGGACCGTCTCTCTGCTCCGTGCCTCCGGCGATTCTCTTGCTGCCTGCGCCTGGCCGGGAGGCTGCGCTGCCTGGGCACTCCGCGCCGGCTTGCCAAGCCGCCTCGGGCGGGTCGCTTGGAGGAACGCCCCAGGGTGTGCCGTCTGCGGCACTGCCTTGGCATCGCTGAAGAGGGCCGTCCCATTCGCTGTCGCCGGCGGCTCTGCTTCTGTCGAACTCATCGGCCCACCCAGGGTCGGACCGGGCGCGGACGGACGGCCATGCGGTCTGGCCAGCCGAGCGGACCACGTCGTTCGGGGAACGCGCCTGGCCGCGGATGCTCGTTTCGCCTCGGTCGGCTTCTCCTCGGTCGGCTTCGCCTCGATTGGCTTCGCCTGTCGGCCATGCCGCGCTGCTTCTGATCGACCCGCCCACCGGGTAGGCGTGGTCGTTCGGCCTCGCCGAATATCGCGGTGCGGCCGTGCCGATCGTGTTTTCCGGCCAGCCGCCGGGAGTTGCCGGCGCCGTGGCGTACCAGTTGGCCGCGCTGGTTGCCGGCGCCATTGGGCTGGCGTGGCCCGGGGCCGTCCATGTCGGTCGCCGGCCTTCCGCGGGCTGGTGTCCTAGCTGGCCTGAGTCGTTGGCCGTGGCGGACCAGCAGGGCTGCTCCGAGCCGCGGACCGTCCTGGCCGGGGCGGGCGGGACCCCGGTTGGCGGGAATGGGAGTCGCGGCGCCGGGACCAGCCGGTCCACGCACGGAGCCGGGAGCCCGCACGAGCAGCGACGCCACAGGGAGCGCCAGATGCGCCTGTGGGACGGCTCGTGCGGGACCGGTTCCAGGCGCCGCTTGCGAGGGATAGTCATGTGTTCACCGTAGTTGACTAGTGACTAGCTGTCTTTTGTGAAGTTGACCCATGACTAATAGTCATGTGTCTACGGTCGATCATGTGGCAACCAAGCCGATCCGATTGATGGGTGCGCACGAGATCCGCATTCGCCTGGGCGAAGTGAGTCGTCAGCGCGCATACCAGATCACCAGCAGGGCGGACTTTCCCGCGCCTGTCGCCGATCTGGCCCAGGGCAAGGTGTGGGCGACCGAGGACGTGGAGGCCTGGATGAAGGCGCACCGGCGTACCAGCGACGACTCCGAAGCCTGACTCACCCGCTCGAGCGGGAGTGGCGGCGTTCACGGCGGCGCCTTCCTGACCGGGCGCGCCAGCGCCACGCCGTTGTCCTGGCGGACCACCAGGCCCGCCATCTCCAGCAGCGAGAGTCGGCGCAGGACGGTGCGAATGCCCAACCCGGCCTTCGCCGCGAGGTCCTCCGGGCCGACTGTCCCCCGGCGTGGCATCGCCTCCAGGACCAGCGCCGAGTCCTCGTCCAGGTCGTCCCGGGCGTGCTCCCTGCCCCGCGGTATCTCGGCCAGGTATTCGCCGATCCGGCCGACCTCTTCGAGGACGTGCGCCGTGCCGGTCACGACGACCGTCTCGGGTTGCCGGCGCAGCAGTTCGTGGCAGCCGACCGACATCGCCGACGTCACCGGGCCCGGCACCACCATCGCGCGCCGGCCCAGGGCGACCGTTCTGCTCAGCGTCTGCACCGCGCCGCTGCGCGCGGCCGCTTCCACGATCACCGTTCCCACTGTCGCCGCCGCGATGACCCGGTTGCGGATCAGGAACCGGTGCCGCAGTGGTTCCGAGCCCGGCGGCCACTCGCTCATCAGCAGGCCACTTTCCGCGATCCGTTCGAACATCGCCGCGTTGCCCGCCGGGTACGGCCGGTCGACCCCGCACGCCAGCACTGCCACCGTCAGGCCGCCCGCCGCCAGCGCCGCACGATGCGCCGCGGCGTCGATGCCGAACGCGCCGCCGGACACCACCGTCCAGCCCCGTTCCGCCAGCCCGTACGCGAGGTCGTTCGTCACGTGGGTGCCATAGCTCGTCGCGGCGCGGGCGCCGACCACAGCGACCGAACGGGCGAACGCCTCGTCCAGCCGGCGCCCGCCGCGGACCCAGAGGCACAGCGGTGGGCGGACGTCACGGTTGATCCGGTCGCCGCCCTCCAACTCCAGGGTGCTCAGCGCCTCCACGCCGGCCGGCCACTCCGGATCGCCGGGCACCACGACCCGGGCCCCGAGGCGGTCCGCCCGCAGCAGCGCGACCTCGGCCAGCCGGCGTGGGTCGCCGGCCGCCGTCCGGGAGATCACCGCCGCCCGCAGCGTCGACTCGGGGATGTCCCCGCCCAGCAGCCGGTCCAGAGTGGCCTCGGCGCCCGCTACCTCCACCAAGTGCCAGACGGCCCGATTGCCCGGCTCGGCGAGCCAGGTCAGGGCGACCCGTGCCATCCGGTCGGCGTCGTCGGCCGGTGACGGCCCGTTCATGCGGCCGTCCCGTCGCCGTCGCCGTCGTCGCCGCCAGTCGGAATCGGCAGATCGCGAATCCGACGCGGCCTCCGTCGTCCGGAGCGGCGACGCCCACCCGAAGGCCACTTGATGAGTGACCGCAAGGCTTCATCCGGCCGCAGCCGGACAACCGGCGCCGCAGCAGGAACGGCGACTGGAACGGCCGCAACCGCGGGGGCGGGAGCAGGAACAGCGGCAAGAATCGGAGCGGCGACACGTGGTGAGGGCGGCGACCGGCGCCGCGGTGGGCGCGGGAAGGTGAAAGGGGACGGACGTCGGTCAGCTCTGGTCTCTTTGGTCATGGGCCTCTCCCATTCGTAGTTGTGCCGCCTCGTGTACATCCGAGCCCGTAGGCCGGTCCCGCCCGTCCAGATCCGCGATCGACCAGGCCAACCGCAGGATCCGGTCGAAGCCCCGTGCCGACAGCGCCCCCCGCTCCAGCCCCGCGCGCAACGCCGCCGTGTCCTGGGCCGCCAGCTGCCACGGCGGCCGTCGCAGTCGCGGCCCGGGCACCTCCGCGTTGACTCGCCAGCCGGCCCCCGACCAGCGCTCAGTGGCCGCCGCACGAGCCTTCGCCACCCGCTCGGCCACCACGGCGGACGACTCGGCGGGCCCCGCGGTGGTCATCAGCTGGACGGCGCTCACCGGCTGGATCCGGATCTGGATGTCGATCCGGTCCAGCAGCGGGCCGGACAGCTTCGCCAGATAGCGGCGCCTGACCCGCGCCGTGCATTCGCAGAACTGGTCGCCTGCCGGGGTGGCGCACGGGCACGGGTTCGCCGCCAGCACCACCTGGACGCGCGCCGGATATTCGGTGTTGCCCCGGCTCCGGGCCAGCAGGACCCGGCCGCTCTCCAGCGGCTGCCGCAGCGCCTGCAATGTCGCGTTGGCGAACTCTGGCGTCTCGTCCAGAAACAGCACGCCGCGATGGGCCAGCGAGAGCGCACCCGGCCGGGCCAGCCCCGAGCCGCCGCCCACCAGCGCCGCCAGGCTCGCGCTGTGGTGCGGTGCCTGGAACGGCGGGCGGCGCACCAGGCCACCCTCCGGTGGCAGCACGCCCGCGATCGACTGCAGAGCGGTCACTTCCAGCGCCGACGCGTCGTCCAGCTCGGGCAGGATCGACGGCAGGCGCTCGGCCAGCATGGTCTTTCCCGCGCCCGGCGGGCCGGTCATGGCGAGGTGGTGCCCACCGGCCGCGGCCACCTCGAGCGCATAACGGCCCAGCTCCTGCCCGGCGACGTCCGCCAGATCCGGGCCGGCTGCCGGCGGCACCGACTCCGCGCCGGTAGCGGAGGCGGCCGGACGGGCCGGCGGCAGGTCGTCCTCGCCGCGGACGTACGCGACCAGCCGGTGCAGCGAGTCAACGCCGCGCACCGTCAGCCCCGGCACCACCGTCGCCTCGCGGGCGTTGCCCAGCGGCACGATCACCCGCTTGATCCCGGCTCGCACGGCGGCCGCCACCATGGGCAGCACCCCGCGGATCGGCCGCACCGCACCGTCCAGCCCCAGCTCGCCCAGCAGCACCACGCCCTCCAGCGGTGCGGACGGCAACTCGCCCGCCCCGGCCAGCAGCGCGCACGCGATCGCCAGGTCGAACGCGCTGCCGTGTTTGGGTAGCGTCGCCGGCAGCAGGTTTACCGTGATCCGCCTGTTCGGCCAGCTCTGGCCCGAGTTGACCACCGCGGCCCGGACCCGGTCGCGGGCCTCGTGCAGGGCCGTGTCGGGCAGGCCGGTGAGCACCACCGCCGGCAGCCCGGGGGACAGGTCGGCCTCCACCTCGACGAGGTGCCCTTCGACGCCGACGAGCCCGACGCACAGCATTCGCGCATAGCTCATCTAGAACGCCGCGCGGACATGCTCGACGACCGTCGCTCCGCGCGGCTGGGGGAGGACCGCCACCACGTCGAAGCGGACCTCGCGTGGCCGTACCCTCGTCTCGGCCAGCCAGCGCGCCGCCAGCCGGCGCAGACGGCGGACCTTGACCGGGCCGATCGCCTCGGCCGGAGTGCCGAAGCGGTCGCCGCGGCGGGTCTTCACCTCGCAGAACACGACGTCGTCGCCGTCACGCAGGATCAGGTCGATCTCGCCCTCGGCACACCGCCAGTTGCGGGCGAGCACCACCAGCCCCTGATCGACCAGGTGCCGCTCGGCCAGTCGTTCGCCGTACGCGCCGACCGCCCTTCTCTCCGTCGTCATGACGGCGACCGTCGCGCATCCAGGACCCCCCGCGCAGCCCCGGTTGTGGACAGAGCGCGATTGTGGATAACCGCAGCGTCATGGCCGTGATCTGATAAGCCCGCAGCTGTGGCATCCGGCCCCGGAGTCCCCTACGGTGCGAAATCGTGGAAGGACATCGCCGGTACGCCGAAGAGCCGGAACCCAGCTGGTACACCGGCCAGCGATCGCCCGAGGCGTCGGGCGCGCAGGATGCCAACCCCTACGACTCTGCGGTGCACGAGCGTCCCAGCAGCGCGTTCCGGTTGCCCGACCAGCGCTCCGCCGATCCGTATTCGGCGCCGCCGGCCGGTTACGCCTCGGCCGACCCGGCGACGACCTCCGGCAGCCACGCGGTGTCGTCCGCGGATTCCGGCTCGATCCGGATCCCCGTGCGCGGTCCGGAGTATCCGGCGATCCGGCCGGGCGGTGCCACGTCGCCCGCCGAGGCTCCCGCGGCCACGGCCGCGACGGCCACCACGTACGGCTCGCCGCCGGAGGCCCCGCCGGCCGCCGCCTACAACGAGCCGACCAGCATGGTCCCGCTGGCCGGGGGCCGGGGCGGTGCCGCCGACGCGGTGTACCGCTCCCGCCGTCCGGTTTCGGCGGTTGTGTTCGCCGCCGTCACTGTCGTCCTGTTGATTCCGGCGCTCCTGCTCCTGATCCGGGTGACTTTCGTGGACGACCCGAGCGCGCGGGGTGTCGTTCCCGCGGTGCTGCTCACCCTGGGGCTTCCGCTCACCGGCTTCGGGTTGTATTCGCTGGCCGGCGGCGGCCCGGCGGGCACCCGTGACGCTTGGCTGCGCCCGCCGCTCGCCTATCTCCCGATCGGCCTGGTCCTGCTCATGGCCGCCGGCCTCGGGGTGGCCTGAGGCAGCCCGCAGTCTGGTCAAAGCGACAAATAAGGCCCGGCGGTCTGGTCTGAGCGGTTTACAAGGCCCGGCGGTCCGGTCAGAGCGACAAACAAGGCCCGGCGGCCTGATCAAAGCGACAAAAACCCCGGAAGTCGTGCGGCGGCTGCCCGGAAGCGGGCCGCGCCGCGAACGGCGTATGCTGGTTCCCGGCGACCGCCCCGCGCGGTCGACCTCGCGCGCCCTCTGCACGAGCCATGGTTGATCACTTGCCGGCGGCACCTTGCCGGCCCGGATCATGAGCCGTCAGCGACGGTCCTCCCTGGTCCCGATCTCTTCGGGTCCCACCTGGGCCGGCGACCGGGCGCCAGGACGCCCACCGCCGGTGAGCGTGACAACCAGGGAAAACAGGGAGCAATTCACCATGGCCGTCGTGACCATGCGTCAACTGCTGGAGAGCGGTGTCCACTTCGGGCACCAGACCCGGCGCTGGAACCCGAAGATGAAGCGCTTCATCTTCACCGAGCGCAACGGTATCTACATCATCGACCTGCGCCAGACCCTCGAATACATCGAGAAGGCCTACGCGTACGTCCGGGACACCGTCGCCGAGGGTGGCCACATCCTCTTCGTCGGCACCAAGAAGCAGGCCCAGGAAGCGATCGCGGAGCACGCGACCCGCGTCGGCCAGCCGTACGTCAACCACCGCTGGCTGGGTGGCATGCTGACCAACTTCCAGACGGTGTACAAGCGGCTCCAGCGCATGAAGGAGCTCGAGGCGATCGGTGACCTGACGGGCACCGCCGCCGGCTACACCAAGAAGGAGACCCTTCAGCTGTTCCGTGAGCAGACCAAGCTCACCAAGACCCTCGGCGGTCTGCGGGACATGACGAAGGTGCCGTCGGCGATCTGGGTCGTCGACACCAAGAAGGAGCACATCGCCGTCGACGAGGCCCGCAAGCTGGGCATCCCGGTCATCGCGGTGCTGGACACCAACTGCGACCCGGACGAGGTCGACTTCCCGATCCCGGGCAACGACGACGCGATCCGCTCGGCCGAGCTGCTGACCAAGGTCATCGCCGCCGCCGTCGCGGACGGCCTGATCAAGCGGTCCGGCCGCAACCGTGGCAACGCCGACGACAAGCCCGAGCCGGGCACCGTCGCCGCCGGTGAGCCGCTGCCCGAGTGGGAGCGCGACCTCTACGAGGGCGCCGACAAGAAGGCCGCTGACGCCGAGCCCGCCGCTGCTGCTGCCGCTCCGGCCGCTGCCGCCGAGCCGGCCGCTGAGCCGGTCGTCGTGCCGGCCGAGCCGGTCGCTGCCAACGCGGAGTAACACCTCAGGAAGCCGGCCGCCGGAAACGGCGGCCGGCCCCCGGAAGATCCCGGACCTCAAGCATCGAGAGAGAGTCATGGCCAACTACACCGCCGCGGACGTGAAGAAGCTCCGCGACCTCACCGGCGCCGGCATGATGGACTGCAAGAAGGCGCTCGAAGAGTCGGCGGGTGACTTCGACCAGGCCGTCGAGTTCCTGCGCATCAAGGGTGCGAAGGACGTCGGCAAGCGGGCCGGACGGACCGCCGCCAACGGCATCGTCGCCCACTCCGGCAAGGCGCTGCTCGAGCTCAACTGCGAGACCGACTTCGTCGCCAAGACCGCCGACTTCGTCGCGCTGGGTCAGACGCTGGTGGAGCACGGCGAGCAGGCCAAGCTGGCCGACGCCGCCGCGCTGCTGGCCTCCACGCTCGCCGACGGCCGCGCCGTCGCCGACGTGATCCAGGACTTCTCCGCCAAGATCGGCGAGAAGATCGTGCTCAACCGCTTCGCCCTCCTCGACGGCACCGTCGCGGTCTACCTGCACCGCAAGGCGCAGGACCTGCCGCCGCAGGTCGGCGTGCTGGTGGAGTTCACCGGCAAGACCGACGAGGCCGGCGCCGACGACGCCCGCGCGGTCGGCATGCAGATCGCTGCCATGCGGCCGAAGTTCCTCACCCGCGAGCAGGTGCCCGCCGAGACCGTCGAGTCGGAGCGCCGCATCGCCGAGCAGACCGCTCGTGAGGAGGGCAAGCCGGAGCAGGCGCTGCCCAAGATCGTCGAAGGCCGGGTGAACTCCTTCTTCAAGGACTTCGTCCTGCTGGAGCAGCCGTCGGTCACCGACAACAAGAAGACCGTCAAGCAGGTAACGGCCGATTCCGGTATCGAAGTCACCCGCTTCGTCCGGTTCGAGGTCGGCCAGGAGTAATCCAGGCACCAGCGCACTGCGCGGGAGGCCGGGACGCGAGACAAGCGCCCGGCCTCCCCGTCACATAGGGTCTCGGGTTAGCGAAGGAAAGGCGGACCGGCATGACGATGGTGACCGAGCAGGCTGTCGCTTTGGACGAGATCGCGGCGCCCCGGGCCGAACGGCCCCGGCGGGTCGTGCTGAAGCTTTCCGGCGAGGTCTTCGGCGGCGGCGCGGTCGGTGTCGACCCCGACGTCGTGCAGGGCATCGCCCGGCAGATCGCCACGGCGACCAGGCGTGGCGTGCAGATCGCGGTCGTCGTCGGCGGCGGCAACTTCTTCCGCGGCGCCGAGCTGCAGAAGCGCGGCATGGACCGGAACCGCGCCGACTACATGGGCATGCTCGGCACGGTCATGAACTGCCTGGCCCTGCAGGACTTCCTCGAGAAGGAGGGCATCGAGACGCGGGTGCAGACCGCGATCACGATGGCCCAGGTCGCGGAGCCGTACATCCCGTTGCGTGCCATCCGGCACCTTGAGAAGGGCCGCGTCGTCATCTTCGGCGCCGGCGCCGGGATGCCGTACTTCTCCACCGACACGGTCACGGCGCAGCGCGCGCTGGAGATCCACGCCGACCTCGTGCTGATGAGCAAGAACGGCGTCGACGGCGTCTACACCGCGGACCCGCGGACCGACCCGGACGCCCGCAAGATCGATCACATCACCTTCGCCAGCGTGCTGCAGCAGGGCCTGCGCGTCGCCGATCAGGCCGCCTTCAGCCTGTGCGAGGAGAACGGCCTGCCCATGCTCGTCTTCGGCGCCCAGGGCGACGACACGATCGTCCGGGCCGTCAGTGGCGAGAAGATCGGCACCCTGATCACCACGTGATCCCGCGCGTACCCCACACTTTGTTAACGATGACGAGGAACAAGGAGGCGACGGAGCGGTGATCGACGAGATCCTCTTCGAGGCCGAAGAAAAGATGGAGAGCGCGGTCGAGCACGCCAAGGAGGAGTTCGCCGCGATCCGTACGGGCCGTGCCACGCCGGCGATGTTCTCCAAGATCGTCGTCGACTACTACGGCGCGCCGACTCCGGTGACCCAGATGGCGTCGGTCGGCGTGCCGGAGCCGCGCATGGTGATCGTGAAGCCGTACGACGCGTCTCAGCTCGCCCCGATCGAGCGGGCGATCCGCGACTCGGACCTGGGGGTCAACCCCAACAACGAGGGCACCCAGCTGCGCATCCACCTGCCGCAGATGACCGAGGAACGGCGCCGCGAGATGATCAAGGTCGCGCGGCACAAGTCCGAGGAGGGCCGCGTCGCGATCCGCAACGTGCGCCGCAAGGCCAAGGAGCAGCTCGACCGTCTGGTCAAGGACGGCGAGGCCGGCGAGGACGACGGCCGGCGCGCCGAGAAGGAACTGGACGACGTCACGCACCGCTATGTGGCTGTGGTCGACGAGCTCGTCAAGCACAAGGAAGCCGAGCTGCTCGAGGTCTGATGTCGTACCTCGACGAGCCCCGCGGCGGGCAGACCCCTTCCGGTGGCCGGGCGTCCGGGCAACCCGACGTTCCGGCCCCGTACGGCCGCGACGGTGAGCCCGACCCGTACGCGGCCTACCGTCGTGAGACGGCTCAGGAGTCGGCCCGCAGCGGGCAGTCGTGGAACGCTTTCACCCCGGGGCCCGCGGCGGTGACCGAACCGGATCCCGGCGGCGTGGAGCCCCGCGCCCCCTGGGCAGCCGCCACCGCAGCGACCTCGACCTCGCAGGCGGAGTGGGAATTGACGGCAGCGGAAGCGGACGGCCCGGCTCCACGCGGCCCCGGCAAGCGCCGGGCCGGCCGTGGTGGCAAGCCCGCGGCGAAACCGACCGGCCGGGCGGGCCGCAACCTGCCCGCCGCCATCGCGGTCGGGGTCGGCATGATCCTGGTCGTCCTGGCCTCGCTCTTCGTCTACAAGGAAGCGTTCCTCGGGGTGCTCGCCCTGGCCGCCGGGCTCGGCGTCTGGGAGATGACCCGGGCCATCAAGATCACTGGCGCCAGGCCGCCGCTGATCCCGCTGGTCGCCGGCGGCGTGCTGATGACCGGCCTGGCCTGGTACGGCAGCACGGACGCGCTGATCCTGGGCCTGCTGGTGACCGTGCTGGCCGCCCTGCTGTGGCGCCTGGCCGACGGTGTCGCGGGTCTGCGGAGGGATCTCGAGGCGGTCACCCTGATCTCCGTCTATGTGCCGTTCCTGCTGAGCTTCGGTGTGCTGCTCGCCCGGCCCGAGGACGGCGACTACCGGGTGCTCATCACCCTGCTCGCGGTGGTGTTGTCGGACACAGGTGGCTACGCGGCCGGCGTCTTCCTCGGCAAGCATCCGATGGCCCCCACGATCAGCCCCAAGAAGTCCTGGGAGGGCTTCGCCGGCTCGGTCACGGCGGCGGCCGTCGGCAGCTCGGCGCTGGCATACTTCCTGCTCGATGTCCCGTTCTACGGTGGTCTGCTCTTCGGTGCCGTGATCTCGGTGGTCGCCGTGCTGGGCGATTTGGCGGAATCGATGCTCAAGCGCGATATCGGCATCAAGGACATGAGCAACCTGCTGCCGGGACACGGCGGCCTGATGGACCGGCTCGATTCGATTCTCTTCGCGGTGCCGACGGCGTTCCTGCTGCTCTCGCTCATCGCGCCGCCGGGGTAGGCATGTGCGCGCGACGTGGGAGACTGGATACGCCATGACGATTCTTCCGGTCATCCCGACCAGCCCCGACACCCCCGACGCGGTGGTCACCCGGCGTCGCCCCGCGATGCCGCCGCGCCATCTCGCCGACCTTGATCTGGCCGGCCGCCGCGCGGCCGTCGCCGAGCTCGGTGAGCCCGCGTTCCGCGCTCAGCAGCTCTCCACCCACTACTTCGGGCGGCTGGTGCGCGACCCCGCCGCGATGACCGACCTGCCCGTCGCGTCCCGCGACAAGATCGTCGGCGACCTGCTGCCCACGCTGCTCACCCCGCAGCGCGAGCTGACCTGTGACGACGGCGCCACCCGCAAGACGGTGTGGAAGCTGCACGACAACGCGATGGTCGAGAGCGTCCTGATGGGCTATCCCGACCGGATCACCGCGTGCGTGTCCAGCCAGGCCGGCTGCGGCATGGCCTGCCCGTTCTGCGCCACCGGCCAGGCCGGCCTCACCCGCAACCTGTCCATCGCCGAGATCGTCGACCAGGTCGTCTACCTCGCGGGCGTCGCGGCCTCCGGCGCGGTCACCGGGTCGCCGCCGCGGCTGTCCCGGGTCGTGTTCATGGGCATGGGCGAGCCGCTGGCCAACTACCCCCGGGTGATCGAGGCCGTGCGCCGTCTGGTCGCCCCCGCCCCGGAGGGTCTTGGTCTCTCACAACGGCACATCACGGTCTCCACCGTGGGCCTGGTGCCCGCAATGCGGCGGTTGATCGCCGAAGAGCTGTCCGTGACTCTTGCGCTGTCCCTGCACGCCCCCGATGATGATCTGCGCGATGAGCTTGTGCCCGTCAACCAGCGCTGGAAGGTGGCCGAGGTGCTCGATGCCGCGTTCGACTACGCGGCGCAGACCGGTCGTCGGATTTCGATCGAGTACGCCCTGATCAGGGATGTTAACGATCAACCCTGGCGTGCCGACCTGCTTGGCAGGTTGCTGCACGGCAAGCTGGCGCATGTGAATCTGATCCCGCTCAACCCGACGCCGGGCAGCAAGTGGGACGCCAGCCCCAAGCCGGTCGAACGGGAATTCCTCCGCCGGCTGCGGGACTCAGGAGTGGCGGCTACGGTCCGAGACACCCGGGGGCGGGAGATCGACGGTGCATGCGGCCAATTGGCCGCAAGTGAGCTGACGGTGATGGACGCTGGGGGCGCCGTCGCCGACGCGGAGGTGGCACGATGACGGGGCTCAGTTCCCTGCGGATGCTGATTTGGGAGACGTTGTGACGAGTCAGGGACAGCGTTTCCGACGGCGCGCACTGCGCCGCGGTTACAAGGTCGACGAGGTCGACGCTTTCCTGGACAGGGTCGAGGCGACCCTGGCCGGTGAGCAGTCCGGCGCGCCCGTCGGTGCCCAGGAGGTGCACGACGTCGTCTTCCGGGTGCGCTTCGGCGGTTACGACGAGTGGCAGGTCGACCTGCACCTGGACCGCGTGGAGCGACAGCTCGCCGAGTTCGAGGACCGGGGTGGGCGCGCCCCCGACCCCCGGATGACGCCGGACCGGATGCAGCCGGAGCCGATGCGCGGCGGCATGCCGAGCGACCGGATGAGCCAGGCGCTGGGCCGTTCCGCGCCGCCGACCGAGCGGTTGCCCGCGCCGCCGATCCGCGACGACCGTCAGTTCGCCCGCGAGGATCAGTATCCCCGCGAGGACCAGTACGCCCGCGAGAGCCAGTACGCCCGCGAGGACCCGTACGGCCGCGAGGACCGGATGCAGCCGCAGCAGCTTCCGCAGCGCCCCCAGATGCCCGCACCGGACCCGTACGGCCGTTACGAGGAGCCTGGGTACGGTCAGCAGCCACAGCAGCAGCGTCCGCCGGCCCCGTCCGGCTACGACACCGGCGGCTACGACGGCTTCGAGCCGGGCCGGCACGGCAAGACCGACATGACGGCCGAGATCCGGATGCCCGAGCGCGACCGCTTCGGCGGACCGGCCCCGATGAGCGCGCCCCCGATGAGTGGTCCCCCGATGAGCGGCCCGCCCGGGGGCGGTCCGCCGATGGGTGGCCCCCCGATGGGCGGCGGCCAGGGCGGCAGCCCGGAGCTGTACAGGGTGGACCAGCTGCGCCGCACCTTCCAGCCGCGCCGGTTCGGCAGCGGCTACGACCCGGTGCAGGTGGACCGGCTTTTCGAGAGCATCCTGCAGGCCATGACCGGCCGCGGCCCGATGCCTGTGCCCGAGAACGAGCTCGACACGCTGCAGTTCGGGCTGGTTCCGGGTGGCTACTTCGAGGCCGAGGTCGACGCGGCGCTGCGCGAGGTCAAGGACATCCTGCTGCGCCACCGCTGAGCACGGGAAAGGCCCGCTCCCGGTCGGGGAGCGGGCCTTTTCGCGTACGGGGGTTACTGGTCGTTCGGCTTGAGGCCGTTGCGCCGCAGCACGGCGTCGCCCACCACCGTGGCGATGAGCGCCAGCGCGGTGCCGATGAGCCAGATGTTCTCGGTGTTGCCCTCGTGGTTGCCGATCAGCATCGCCAGCAGAATCACGGCGGTGCCGATGGCGCCGATCCGGGCCCACTTGCGGTTGCCCGGCTTGAGCTGGTCGGGTGCGTAAACCGGCTCTTCTGCCACGACTCGGTCCTCCTGCGACGATGGTGATGACAACCCGATCAGTTTCGCATGGCGCCTCCGCGCGCGGCCCACCAACCCGGACCCGGTACCTTCGATGCCGTCGGACATCTGCGGGACCGAGGGAGCTGAACGGTGCGGATCACGGGCACTGGCCACGCGAGCATGCGGATCGACACGGGCGCGGGAAGCATTCTGTGCGACCCGTGGGTCAACCCGGCGTATTTCGCGTCGTGGTTCCCGTTCCCCGACAACTCCCTGCTCGACTGGGAGAGTCTCGGCGACGTCGACTACCTGTACGTCTCCCACCTGCACCGCGACCA
>NZ_QHHV01000087.1:0-70311 GCF_003947245.1 Actinoplanes sp. ATCC 53533
CTACACCGACTCCGACGGCGGTGAGCACGAGGTGCGTGCGCGCTTCGTGGTCGATGCGTCGGGCAACAAGAGCCGGCTGTATTCCAGTGTCGGCGGGACCCGGAACTACTCGGAGTTCTTCCGCAGCCTGGCGCTTTTCGGCTACTTCGAGAACGGCAAGCGGCTGCCGGCGCCGAACTCGGGCAACATCCTCAGCGTGGCCTTCGACAGTGGCTGGTTCTGGTACATCCCGCTGAGCGACACGATGACCAGCGTCGGCGCGGTGGTGCGCCGGGAGATGGCGGAGAAGATCCAGGGCGACCGGGAGAAGGCGCTCCAGGCTCTGATCGCCGAATGCCCGCTGATCTCCGAGTATCTGCAGGATGCCCGCCGGATCACCACCGGCAGGTACGGGGAGCTGCGGGTCCGCAAGGACTACTCCTATCTCCAGACGAGCTTCTGGCGGCCCGGGATGATTCTGGTCGGCGATGCCGCGTGCTTCGTGGATCCGGTCTTCTCCTCGGGCGTGCATCTGGCGACCTACAGTGCGTTGCTCGCCGCGCGTTCGATCAACAGCGTCCTCGCGGACGACCTGGATGAGAAGACCGCGCTGACCGAGTTCGAGGCGCGGTACCGCCGCGAGTACGGGGTGTTCTACGAGTTCCTCGTCTCGTTCTACGAGATGAACGTGAACGAGGAGTCGTACTTCTGGCAGGCGAAGAAGGTCACCAAGAACAAGCGCACGGAGCTGGAGTCGTTCGTGGAACTGATCGGCGGAGTGTCGTCCGGCGAGGCGGCGCTGACCACGTCCGGCAGGATCACCGAGCGCAGCGCCGAGTTCGCCGCGGCCGTGGATCAGATGGCTTCCAGCGACGACGGCAACATGGTGCCGATGTTCAAGTCGCAGGTGGTCAAGCAGGTCATGCAGGAGGGCGGTCAGGTGCAGATGAAGGCCGTGCTCGGCGAGGACGCCGAGCCCGAACTGCCGCTCTTCCCCGGCGGCCTGGTGGCCTCACCCGACGGGATGAAATGGCTGCCCTACCATCCCGCGTGAGCCTCTCCAGCCGGAGCGCCGGGCCCGCCGGATGTATCCGGGCCGGCAGACAGCGGTGGCGAATCGCGCGGGCGGGAAGGAGCTTCACCCGGTATGGATCACGGTATCGATGAGGTCGCGCCGGTCGTGCGGCCGACGGCGAACTACATGTTGAGAACGCACTGCGATCCGCACGAGGACATGTTCGCTCTCCGGGCGCACGGCCCGCTGATCCGGATCGCCGGGAACGCGGCCACTCAGACGGGCAAGGATTATGTCTGGCAGGCCCTTGGCCACGACGTCGTGCGAAGGATCATCGGCGACCACGAGAATTTCTCGACGCGGCTGCGGTTGACCGAGGCGCAACCGATCAGCGGAGAAGGGGTTCCGATCCCGCCGGAGATCGTCGGACAGATATCAACCTATGATCCGCCCGAGCACACCCGCCTGCGACGGATGCTGACGCCGGAGTTCACGGTGCGGCGGATCCGTCGACTGGAGCCCGCGATCCAGGCCATCATCGATGAGCGCCTCGATGCGATGGAGGCTGCGGGCCCGCCCGCGGACGCGCAGGTGCTGTTCGCGGATCCGGTCGGCGGGGGCGCCCTGTGTGAGCTGCTCGGCATCCCGCGTGATGATCGGAACGAGTTCATGCGACGCGTCCGGCAGAACGTCGATCTGAGCCGCGGGTACAAGGCCCGGGCGGCCGACAGCGCGGCGTTCAACCGGTACCTGAACAGCCTCATCACCAGGCAGCGGAAGGACCCCGACGAGGGATTCATCGGCATGCTTGTACGAGAACACGGCGCGGACGTCACGGATGAGGAGTTGAAGGGCGTCTGCACGGCGCTCATCCTCGGTGGTGTCGAGAGCGTCGCGGGGATGATCGGTTTCGGGATTCTCGCGCTGCTGGACCATCCCGACCAGAGACAGCTGCTCTTCGCCGGGCGCGAGGAGGCCGACCGCGTGGTCAATGAACTGTTGCGGTTCCTGTCTGCCATCCAGCAGCCGACTCCGCGAATGGCCATCAAGGACGTGGTCATCGACGGACAGCTGATCAAGGCGGGGGAGATGGTTCTGTGCTCGATTCTCATGGCCAACCGGGATGAGGCGCTGACGCCGAATCCCAACACGCTCGACGCGAGCCGTGACCAGGCCCCGCACCTGGCGTTCGGGCACGGCATCCACCACTGCATAGGTGCGGCGGTGGCGAGAGCGGTGCTGCGCATGGCCTATCAAACCCTGTGGCGGCGATTCCCCGAGCTGCGCCTGGCCGTACCCGCCGATTCGGTGAAGCTCAGAAGGGCGTTCATCGACAGCCCGGATCGGTTGCCGGTCGCCTGGTAGCGGACGACAGCGCCGCGAAGTCTCGAGTCAGTCCAACAGATCAGCATTCGGCGCAGGGATGGTGGACATGCCGGTTGAGGAGTTCGATGTGGTGGTGGCCGGTGGCGGGCCGGCCGGTTCGACGGTGGCTTCGCTGGTGGCCATGCAGGGTCATCGGGTGTTGCTGCTGGAGAAGGAGGTCTTTCCCCGGTACCAGATCGGCGAGTCGTTGCTGCCCTCCACCGTTCAGGGGGTCTGCCGGATGCTCGGCGTCATGAACGAGCTGGCAGGAACGAATTTCCGGGTCAAGCATGGTGGCACCTTCCGCTGGGGTGCGCGCTCGGAGCCGTGGACGTTCTCCTTCGCCGACTCTCCTCAGCTGACCGGGCCGACGTCGTTCGCGTACCAGGTCGAGCGGGCGCGTTTCGATGAGATCCTGCTGCGTAACGCGCAGCGCAAGGGTGTCGAGGTGCGTGAGGGCTGCTCGGTCGCCGGTGTGATCGAAGGGGACGAGCGGGTCGCCGGCCTGCGCTACACCGACTCCGACGGCGGTGAGCACGAGGTGCGTGCGCGCTTCGTGGTCGATGCGTCGGGCAACAAGAGCCGGCTGTATTCCAGTGTCGGCGGCGCCCGGAACCACTCGGACCTCCCCGGCGGCCTGGCGCTCTCCGGCTACTTCGGTCGCTGCAGGGAGCCGGCGCCATACTCGGGCAACACTCTGATCGTGGCCTTCGAAAGTGGCTGGTTCTGGTACACCAATATCACCGGCGGGCTGAGCAGCGTCGGCGCGGTGGTGCGCCCGGAGATGGCGGAGAAGATCCAGGGCGACCGGGAGAAGGCCTTCGCGGCCCTGATCGCCGAATGCCCGCTGATCTCCGAGTTGCTCTCGGAGGCGTCGCGGGTGAAGGCCGGTAAGTACGGGAAGTTGCGGGTCAGTGAGAACTACTCCTATCACCAGACTGCTTTGTGGCGGCCCGGGATGATTCTGGTCGGGGACGCCGCGTGTGTCATGGATCCGGTGCTCTCGTCCGGCGTGCATCTGGCGACCTACGGCGCGTTGCTCGCGGCGCGCTCGATCAACAGCGTCCTGGCGGACGACCTGGATGAGAAGACCGCGCTGACCGAGTTCGAGGCGCGGTACCGCCGCGAGTACGGGGTGTTCCACGACTTCCTCATGTCGTTCTACGACATGGACGTGAGCGAGGAGTCGTATTTTCGGCAGGCCAAGAAGGTCACGAACAGCGAGCGCACCGAGCTGGAGTCGTTCGTGGACCTGGCCGTCGGGCTGTCATCCGGTGAGCCGGCGCCGACAGCGCCGGGCGGCGAAGACGACGCGCCTGAGGTGCCGCTGTTCCCAGGCGGAATGGTCGCCTCGCCCGACGGAATGAAATGGCTGCCTTATCCGGAAGCTATTCGATCATGAGGAGGATAAATGAGTGACGAGCGCCTTTTTTTGCGGCCAAATACCATTATTGAGCCTTTGGTTGATCGATTTTACGCGTCGATGTACGCGGTGGCCCCCGTCACGGGGACCATGACCCTCGCCAACCGGCTGATACCGATGCTGGAGTCCTACCTGCAGGCCCCGGAATGGCATTACAAGGGCAGCCGGGACCCGAAGTTCCGCGGCGGATTCTTCGTCGGCATCGAGGACAAGCGGAAGGATGAGGTCCAGGCGCTGCTCACCGCCATCCGGCACGACCGCGCGGACATGATCCGCTTCGCCGAGGCGATCGCCGCGGCCGAGAAGATCGTCCGCGAGGAGGCGACCGGTTACGACCTGAAGCCGCTCTACCCGAAGCTGCCCCCCGAGCTGGCGGGTCTGGTGGAAATCTCCTATGACACCAGCAACGCTGCCTCGCTGCACTTCCAGGAGCCGCTCGTCTACAAGAGCAAGGCCTACACGGAGGACCGCCAGTCGGTTCAGCTCTCCGTGGAGACGGGCATCGAACGGCCGTTCGTGATGAGCACCCCGCGGCTGCCCTCGCCCGACGTGCTCGAGTTGCGGATCCCGTTCCGGCACCCGGGTCTGGAGCAGCTCTTCCGGTCCAGGGTCCGGCCCACCACCCTGGCCGCCCTCCGTGAGGCGCTGGAGCTCGGCGACGCGGAAGCGGCCCAGCTCTCCGGGCTGCTGGTCCCGGAGTCCGCGCTCGCCGCCGACCGCCACATCACGGCCGGCGCCCGGATCCGCTACTGGGGGCACGCCTGCCTGCTCCTGCAGACACCCGACGTGGCCATCATGACGGACCCGTTCATCAGCGCGGATACCGACGCGACCGGCCGGTACACCTACAACGACCTGCCCGACCACATCGACTATGTGGTCATCACCCACGGGCATTCCGACCATCTCGTGCCGGAGACGCTGCTTCAGCTGCGCGGCCGGGTGGGCACCTTTGTGGTGCCGAGGACCTCGCGCGGTAATCTGCTCGATCCTTCGCTGGCGCTCTACCTCAGGAGCTTCGGGTTCTCCGCCGTCGAGGTGGATGACTTCGACGAGATCGAGTTCCCGGGCGGCAAGATCGCCGCCACTCCGTTCTTCGGGGAGCACGCCGATCTCGACATTCGTGCCAAGGCGACGTACTGGATCAGTCTCGGTGGAAAGTCGATCTATGTGGGTGCGGACTCCTCCGGCCTCGACCCGGTTCTCTACCGCTATGTCCGCGGGCATCTCGGACCGGTCGACATCGCCTTCCTCGGCATGGAGTGCGACGGGGCCCCGCTGAACTGGCAGTATCAGGCGTTCATGACCAAGCCGATCTCCAACAAGATGAGTGACAGCCGCAAGATGTCCGGCTCCAACGCGCAGCAGGCGAGTGCGATCGTCACCGAGCTCGGCGTCGACGAGGTGTACGTCTATGCCATGGGCGAGGAGAGCTGGCTCGGCCACGTCATGGCCACCAGCTACAACGAGGACTCCTACCAGCTCCAGCAGATCGCCGAGTTCGAGACATGGTGCTCGAACAACGGCGTGAAATCCGGCCATCTGCTTGATCGGCATGAATGGAACTGGTCGCAACCCTGAGGCGGCTACGACCCGGCCGGCGAGCAGCGGCGCGCATTCGCGCCGCTGCTCGCCGGCCCGGAGCATGTCTGAGAACAGCGCCGACGAATGGCTTTCAGAGCGCCGAGGAAATCGAGCAGCGGATGGAAAGGACCGACTCGCCGCGGCGGTGACGCCGCGGCGTCTCGCTGTTCGGGCGTCACCACTCCGGCCGGCGGAGGGACAGCGGCGGATCCGCACCCGAGTGATCTGTCTTGAGAGCACGTCCGATCGCGGCCGGCTCGGCCGGTTCCGAGCCGCGCCGGAGCACACACGACGCTAGAAGAGGAGGACTGTCATGGTCGTTGTGATGGCGCCGGAGGCCACTCCGGCGGATGTGGAAGCGGTCGTCTACCTGGTCAGGTCGGTGGGTGGGCAGGCGTTCGTCAGCCGCGGGCTGTCCCGGACCATCGTCGGCCTGGTCGGCGACGTGGCCGACTTCGAGGCCCTCAACCTGGGCAGCCTGACGGGCGTGCTCCAGGTGATCCGGGTGTCGGTGCCGTACAAGCTCGTCAGCCGGGAGCATCACCCGGCCCGCTCGGTGATCCGGGTCGGCGGGGTGCCGATCGGCCCGGGCACGCTGACCGTGATCGCGGGGCCGTGCGCGGTGGAGTCTCCGGAACAGACGCTGGAGGCGGCCCGGATGGCGAAAGCCGCCGGGGCCTCGATGCTGCGCGGTGGTGCGTTCAAGCCGCGGACCTCGCCGTACTCCTACCAGGGGCTGGGGGAGGACGGCCTGCGCATCCTGGCCGAGGTGCGGGCCGAGACGGGTCTCGCCGTCGTCACCGAGGTCATCGATCCGGGTAGCGTGGACATGGTCGCGGCGTACGCCGACATGCTGCAGGTCGGTGCCCGCAACATGCAGAACTTCGCACTGCTGCAGGCTGTCGGTTCGGCCGGCAAGCCGGTTCTGCTCAAACGCGGCTTCAGCGCGACGATCGAGGAATGGCTGAGTGCCGCCGAGTACATCGCGCAGCGCGGAAACCTGAACATCGTGCTGTGTGAAAGAGGTATTCGGACGTTCGAGACCGCCACTCGTAACACCCTGGACATCAGCGCGGTGCCGGTGGCCCAGCGGCTTTCCCATCTGCCGGTGATCGTGGATCCCTCGCACTCCGGCGGACGTCGCGATCTGGTGGTGCCGCTGACTCGCGCGGCGATCGCCGTCGGCGCGGACGGGCTCCTCATCGACGTTCACCCGGAACCGAAGACGGCCCTCTGCGACGGTGACCAGGCGCTGCCCGAATCCGATATTAAGGAAATTGCCGACATTGTTACCACTATGTCGCCTTTCATGGGGCGCGAGTTGACCTTTTCCTCCGGCGAATTCGGACATATTCCGGCCGGGGTGTGAGCGCCGTCCGGGGGTCAATAGGGCATCAAGGTGGTGAAACGAGCATCCCGGGCTAGGGGTTAGGGGTTGGGTGTCGGTCCGTGAGTCAGGGGTTACAGATAGCTGTCAATCGATGTTAAATTCGTGCCGCTGGAAGAAGATCTAACCACAATGCCCGGCTTCGAAATGGCGCGGCATATTGGTTGCGAGCACGGGGAGAAGAGTCATGGTTACTGGCTGATACCGGACGGGCTGTCTGCCTGACGACGATGCGACCTTGATGACCACAGTGGTCGCTGTGGACCGGTCGCCGGTTCGCGTCCGCATACGGAACGCCATAACAGCCCGGCGTTCATTTCCATTGGCCCCGCGAGGCTCTCGCGCGCCGCTGTCCTCGGTATCGGCGGGCTGCGACCAAATGGTCCAGCCGCGCCGCGAACCGCCCTGCGCGGATTCGCCGAGGCCGGTCGCTGACTCCGTGCCCCGTGCTGCCCGGAACACCCCTGCTCCGGAGCGGCATGCGGCCCGGCGTCGAGCCCGAAGGCGTACGGCCACAGGGGCCGGTCGGCCCTGTCGTGCCCCGCCTCATCGAGGGCCGCCTTGACTCACGTGCGTGCCAGCTGTGCCCGGAACGCGCGTCACGAGCTTAGGAGCTGCATTGACACCTGATGAAGAGGACCTCAACCGGCAGCCCATCATAGCGATGGAGATCAGTTCACTCAGCCTGAGCGGATCGCCTCGACTCGCCGGCGGCGATCCGGCGCACCTGGAGGCCATGGTCGCGGCGCAGGGGGAGCTGCCACCGATCGTGGTGCACCGGCCGACCATGCGGGTCATCGACGGCGCCCACCGGATCCAGGCGGCCCTCCGGCGTGCCGAGACGACGATCGCCGGACGTTTCTTCGACGGTTCCGAGGACGAGGCGTTCGTGCTGTCGGTGTGGCTCAACGTCTCACACGGCCTGCCGCTCGCCCTGGCGGATCGCAAGCGTGCGGCGGAGCGCATCGCCGTCTCGCACCCGCAGTGGTCGGATCGCCGGGTCGCCGCGGTGACCGGCATCTCCCCGGGCACGGTGGCCGACATCCGCCGCCGGGTGGCCGGGGCGTCGGCTCCCGACTCCAGCCGCGTCGGCCAGGACGGCCGGGTGCGCCCGCTGGACTGCAGCGCGGGTCGGCTGCTCGCCGGCCGGCTGATGACCGAGAACCCCAGCCTGTCACTCCGGCAGGTCGCCCGAGCGGCGGCGATCTCCCCGGAGACGGCTCGCGACGTCCGTAACCGGCTCCTCAGCGGCGCGGAGCTGGTGCCGACCCGGCGGCCGCGGGACGCCGCACCGGCGACGGCGATGAGCACGGCCAGGGACCGCCGCCCGCTGAACCTCGTCCGCCCCGGAGACCGGGTGGAACCGGTGCTCGACCAGGCCGTCGTCGTCAAGCGGCTGATGGGCGATCCGGCGCTCAGATACACCGACAACGGTCGCAACCTGCTTCGGTTGCTGTCGCTGCACGCCCACTGGGCGAAGGAGTGGGAGACGATCGTCGACAACGTCCCGCCGCACTGCACCGATGTGGTGGCCGACCTGGCCCGCCAGTTCGCCGACCTGTGGGCCGACTTCGCCACCCGGGTTCCGGGACAGCGGATGGCCAGCTGACGGTGGGGCTGCTGGCGTGGAGACGGTGTGCCGACGGAGCCGGACCACGCTGTCGGTGGTCCGGCTCCGGCGCGTCTACCAACGCCACTCGCGCTTGTTGAAGAGGCGCCCGGCGGTGATGCCGTTGCCGGAGCACCAGCCGAGGAATTCCTCGATCTGCTTGATCTGGTCAGTGTCCTCGGCGTGAACCGTCGCCACGACGTGGCCGAGCCAGCTCTCCTCGCCCATGGCGTAGAGGTAGCCCTCATCCGCGCCGAGCTCGGTCATGATCGCCGCGGCCCGCGCGGCGTCGGAGCGCGACGGCTCGCGCGAGTCGCTGACGGTGGTCGCCGGGCGGGTCGACAGGCCCTGATAGCGCCGGGCCAGCGGCGCGCTGGCGCGCTCCATGCCGAGGAACGCCATGTCGACGTGGCCGAGGCGGTTGCGGACGTAGCGATACACCACCGGGTCGATGCCCGAGGTATCGGCGCCTATGTAGATGGTGGCGCCCGCGATGCGCACGAAGAACGTCGACTTGGCGCGGATGTCCAGTGCGCTGTGCCCACCCAGGAACGGGGTGGCCACCACCCGGCCACCGGGGATCGGGACCGCGTCGAAGTCGTCGACCTCGATGACGGTGAAGCCGAGCTCCTTGAGGCACAGCCCGATCGACGGGTCGCACAGGTTGCCGCGCGAGGAGCGCGGCACCACGATCGCGCCGATCCGCGTGCGGAGCTGGAGCAGCGTCTCCAGCACGAGGTGATCCGGACGGGCGTGCGTGATGAGCGCCAGATCGATGCGGTCCGGCAGGTCGTCGAGGGTGTATCGGTCACCGTGGCGGTTGTCGGCGCTGATGAACGGATCGGTGACGATGGTCGTCCCGGCCGACTGGATCACCAGGCAGGCGTGGCCGAAGTAGCGGATCCGGCCGCCCTTCTCGATGTGCCGGTCGGGCGATAGGTTCGGCTTGTCGGTGAGCAGCCGACGCAGCTGCTCCGTCCGCGCGTCGTCGAGTTCCAGTGCCTCGCGCAGGCGGCCCAGCGTGGTGGGCGCGATCCGCGCGGCGAACAGTTCGTCGATGCCGGGATGGGTGAACGGGATCTTCAGATCCAGCACGTCCGGATGGGGCAGCCGGGGGGTGTCGAGGATGGACGGCCGTTCGGCGCCGGTGTCCAGCGACAGCTGGATCGACTGACGGCTGACGTCGTAGTACGGGCTCGCGTACAGGAGTGGCTCGAGCAGGCGCAGGGACGCCTGGTTGCCGGGGTCGCAGGCCAGCTCCACCAGCCCGTTCAGCGCGGCCGGAAGCTTCGGGTGGAGACGCGTGAGATCGGAGCCCGTGACGTGCTGCCGGAGCAGGGCGCCGGCCTCGGCGACGGCGTCGGCGAACGCCAGCATGTCCGCGCGGTCCTTCTTGATCGAGTCGAGCAGTGCCGCGACCTCCATGCCGCGCGGCTCCCCGACGTCGGCGAAGTGGCCGGGCGCGGGGGAGTCGGTGCCGGCGGCCACGTGCGGCTGCGGATCTCGCAGGCGCGATTCGAGCAGGGGAATCTGGATCCTCGCCAGATTCAACGAGGCCGCGGCGGGCGACACGGTGTGCATCCAGGCATAGAACCGGTCGACCAGCGGTTCGATGATCGCGTTGGACCTCAGAAACACCGGTTCAGCACTGACACTCATGAAGCCTCCAAACCGGGAATGGTGGCGGACAGGCATTCCGTTTCTCGGGCCACTATCGCAGCGCCGTCAGGGCGGTTGTCAACCTGGCGAAAACGGTGCTCCTATGCGCTGTCCGACCGCGTTTCCGGAATCGCGTTGGTTAGCCTATCCTTGCCAGATGTCATTCGGATCAAGGAGGGACATGATCGGTATATCCGCGCCCGAGCGTCCCCTCCTCCGGCTCGCTCTCCGGCGGTTGGAGCGAATTGCTCCGCGAATGACAAGAATGGTGGTCACCGGGCCGGCTCTAGCGCAAACCGGCACCGGCCCGTTCACGGACACATACGTACGGCTGGTCTTCCCGCGGCCCGGAGTGACCTATCCGGACGACCTCGACCTGCGTCGTATCCATGCCGAGCTGCCTCGCGCGGCGTGGCCGCGCACCCGGACCTACACGGTGCGCTCCCTCGACCCGGTCGCCGCCGAGCTGGCCATCGACATCTACGACCACGGCTGTCCCGGGCTGACCCGCTCCTGGCTGACCGGGCTCCGCGTCGGCGATCCGGTGCTGATGTGCGATCTGCGTGGCCGGTACCACCCCGGCACCGAGGCCGACTGGCACCTGCTCGTGGGCGATGCCGTCGCGCTGCCGGCGATAGCCGTGACGCTCGCGGCGATGGCGCCGGGAGCCCGGGCGAAGGTGATCGTCGAGGTCGCCGACGCCTCGGACGAGCAGCCGCTGCCGACCGCCGCCGACTGCGAGGTCCGGTGGGTGCACCGGGCCCGCGGCGAGACCCTGGTCGAGGCCGTCCGGTCGCTCGCCTTCGATCCCGGCGTGGTGCAGGCCTTCGTGCACGGTGAGGGCGGCGCCATCCAGGAGTTGCGCCGCTTCCTGCTGCGCGAGCGTGGGCTGGCGAAGGAACTGCTGTCGATTTCCGGATACTGGCGCCGGGGTCTCACCGACGAGCAGTGGCGTCAGGTCAAGGCCGCGGCAGCGGGACGGTGACCGGAGGCGCGACCCTCTTGTCAGGCATCTGTCCAACTGGCCGTATCCGACGTTTGGACGGCGGGTGGTGTGCCGGCGACGCGCGGTCCACGCGTCGTCCGCAGCCGTCGTGCGCCGTCGACGTCCGCACACCCCGCGAGGCCCATGGCGTCCCGCAGCTCGGTCGCCAGCAGCTCCAGGACGCGTGCCGCCCCGCGCTCGCCGCCGACGGCCAGCCCCCAGATCAGCGGCCGGCCGATCAGGACACCGGAGGCGCCGAGAGCCAGCGCCCGCAGGACGTCCGTACCGGTGCGGATGCCGCTGTCGAGCAGGATCTCGCAGCTGCCGCGCACCACGTCGACGATCTCGGGAAGCGCGTCGATGCTGGTGACAGCGCCGTCGAGTTGACGGCCGCCGTGGTTGGAGACCACGATCGCGTCCACGCCGCACTCGACCGCCTGCACGGCGTCCTCCGGAGCCAGCAGGCCCTTCAGCACCAGCGGCAGCCGGGTCGCCTGGCGGATCCGCTCGACCGCCGACCAGGTCAGGCTGTGTGAGAACTCCTGGCTGGTGTGGGCGGCGACGGCGGAACCGTCGCAGTGGCGTTCGTGTGCGACGCCGGTGGTGGTGATGTTGGCGGCGCGGACGTGGGCGGGCAGCGCGAATCGGTTACGGATGTCCCGCAGCCGCCGGCCCATCCAGGGCACGTCGACGGTGAGCACGATGGCGTCGCAGCCGGTCTGCTCGGCCCGCCGGACCAGGCCGAGCGTGGCGGCGTCGTCGCGCAGCCAGTAGAGCTGGAACCAGACCCGGCCGCCGGCCTCGATGACCTGTTCGAGGGGCACGCTGCTGAGCGTGCTGGCGATGAACGGGACTCCCGCCGCGGCCGCCGCCCGCGCGGTGGCCGCCTCCCCGTCGGGGTGGACCAGCCGCTGGTAGGCCACGGGCGCGGTGGCGACGGGCAGCTCGACCGGGCGGCCCAGCAACGTCGAGCGGGTGGTGCAGGCGGAGACGTCACGCAATACCCGGGGGAGCAGGAAGACGTTGTCCAGGGCGGTGCGGTTCGCCGTGACGGTGGTTTCGGCGCCGCTTCCGCCGGCGACGAAGTCCCAGATCTCGGCGGGCAGAATCCCGGCGGCGGCGCGCTCGAAGTCGCTCGCGGTGAGCGGTTCAGCGTTGTGGTCCACGCTGGCCCGTCCTTTCCCGTTCCACCGCCTCGTGCGGCGCCTTGATGGTGGCGCTGCCGAAGTATTCGACGGGTATCGACTCATGTGGATCAGCTGGCTGTGTTTCCGGCATTTGCTGCCCCCGTATCGGTACGGCCGAGAAGTCCCAGAAACCTTATGGCGCGCATCGCGCATCTGGCTAAATCGCGCCTGGACATGGTGCCGTGCATTTCGGCGTTCATTCGCAATAGGGTGAGGCGCGGTGATTCGTGCGGTGATCGTCGCCGGGGCCGGTCAGGCCGACGCGTCCGGAGGTGGCCGGACGGCGAGTGTGGGATTCGTCACCGGGAGCCGGGCTCGGGCAGCCGGCGAGGTTTTCAGATGATGCCGAGGAGGGCCGGGGTTGTCTCGCGGCGTGATGTCAGTGCTGTAGCAGTGCGGCACCGCCGGCGGCATCGTATCCGGCGGATACGCCGCCTGGCCTTGCCCGTTGACGCCGACTCCATAGTCGACCACCTGTAGCAGTGCCGGCCGGCCATCGAAAAGCCCTGACAGAACGAGGTCGAAAGCTGTGTGACAGCTGTGCGACAGCCTCCCTTCTAACCTGCGGCGGGGTAGGAGCTCCAAAGTGGATCGCAGGTTCCTCAGCCCGCTTCGTGCCGGTAAGGTGCAACTCCGGGTGGCAATGCAAATTGCCTAGTTCGGGGGACCTGTGACGCTACGTAAGCAGAATTCAAGATTGCTCCTGTTCGAGCAGGTTTACGCGGCGACGACCCAGGGCAGAGGTGCGGTTCTGCTGATCAGTGGGCCGGTGGGCACCGGGAAGACAGCTCTCGCGCAGGAGTTGGCCGCGCATGCCGGGCGCCAGGGCGCCCTTCGCTTCCTGGTCACCGCCTCGGCGGGGGAGCGGGAGCACCCGTTCGGGGTGCTGGACAGGCTTATCGACTCGATGCACGTGGCCGGCTTGCCGCGGCTCCTCCCGGACGGCACGCCGCATCGCAGCCGCGACCCGCACGTCCTGATGGATCAGACCGGCGCCGCGATTCAGCAGTTCGCCGGAGGGCGGCCGGTTCTCATCGGCATCGACGACGTCCACTTCGCCGACGAGCAGTCCCTGCGCTGCCTGAGCTATCTGATCCGGCGGATGGAACAGTCCAAGCTGATCATCATCCTGAACGAGAGCACCTCCTACGAGCGGGACACGGCGGACCTGCGTGCCGAGATGCTGCATCTGCCCTACTGCCATCGGATCCAGCTGGCGCCGCTCACCCCGGCGGATGTCGCCGGGCAGTTGACCGAGCGGCTCGGTGGCGCGGTCGACGATGAGTTCGCCCGGCTCTGCACCGAGGTCAGCGGCGGAAACCCGCTGCTGATGCACGCTCTCATCGATGATCGGATCGCGGCGCCGGCGCAGACGTCCGGCGAACCAGGCGTCAGTTTCCGGCAGGCCGTGCTGCGCATCCTGCACCGGTCCGCGCCCGCGACCGCCGCGGTCGCCCGGGTCATGGCGGTCCTCGGCGACTACGCCACCCCGGAGCTGGTCGCCGATCTCGGCGGCGCGGACACCGTCCTGGTTCGCGAGTGCATGCGGGACCTGCACGAAGTCGGGTTGCTGGACGCCGAGGGCGCCGAGGGTTTCCGGCACGGCCACATCCGCTCGGCGGTGCTCGCGAGCATCCCGCTGGGAAGCCTGCCCGCGCTGCACAGCCGTGCGGCGGAGTTGCTGCACGCCAGCGGGGCGCCGGCGATCGCCGTGGCCGAACATCTGGTCACCGCGCAGGACGGCGGCAAGGGCACGTGGCGGGTCGCCATCCTCTGCGAGGCGGCCCGGGAGGCGATGACGGAGGGTGACGTCGACAGCGCGGTGAACAGCCTCCGGTACGCGGTCGGCGCCAGCCCGGACGAGACCCAGCGAGCCCAGGCCGCCGTGCTGGCCGCCGCGGCGCAGTGGCATGCCGATCCCAGCCGCGCCGCGCGCCAGCTGTACGGACTCATGCGCGATGCGCGTGCCGGGCTGCTGACCCAGCCGGATGCGCTGATCGTGATGAACCAGTTGCTCTGGTGGGGCGAGTTCACCGACGCCGACGAGCTGATGCGGCTCACAGGTGTGCAGGACGAGGTGCCGAGTCTCGCCCAGCTGTGGAGGCTGTACTGCCAGACCGGAGTGGGTTCGGAGCGGTACGCGGAATCCGGCCGGCCCGCCGAGCCGTCGATGGCCGGGTCGGGCCCGATGGCCTCGGTCACCTACCTCAGTTCGGCGGCCACGTCGGCGTACGACGACACGGCGACCGAGCAGGTCGACCAGATGCTGATGGGAATCCGCGCGGGAAACCTGCTCACGCCCGCGCTCTACGCCCTGGTCGTCCTGGTGCAGACCGGCCGGCTGGACGAGGTGGCCGCCTGGTGCGACTCGCTGCTGAAGGAGGACTGGATCGCGCGGGTGCCCATGCGGCGGGTGCTGATCGGCACGATCAAGGCGGTCACGGCGCTGCGCGGCGGAGACAGCGGGACGGCGCTGTACGAGATCCGGGAGGTGTTCGACGCGGTCCCGCCGCCGGCCTGGGGTGTGGTGGCCGGCCTGCCCTTGTCGGTCGCGGTCCGGGCCGCCACCGATCTCGGCGACACCCAGTCCGCCCGGATGTATCTCGCCGTGCCGGTGCGGGCGGCCATGTTCGACACCCCGTTCGTGCTGCCCTATCTGCAGGCGCTGGGGCGGTATCACCAAGCCATGGGGCATCGGCAGAGTGCGCTGACGCATTTCCGGTCGTGCGCCGAGCTGATGGCCAGGTGGGGTGTCGACGCCACCGAGGTCGCGTCGAGGATGGAGTGGCACAGCCCGGACGCCACCCTTGCCACAGCCGACGGGCCTGCCCGGGTGGAGCCCGCTGCCGACCCGGGATGCGCCTTCGGCGTGAGCCGGGCCGATCGGCCGCCCGGGGCCGCCGCCGCGGTGGACAGCACCAAGCTCACGGACGCCGAGCAACGGGTCGCCGCGCTCGCCGCCGCCGGAAACACCAACCGGCAGATCGCCGCGCATCTCTGCATCACCGTCAGCACGGTCGAGCAGCACCTCACCAAGATCTACCGCAAACTCAACGTGCGCAGCCGCTCCGGATTGCGACGTTGCCGGCAGTGACCGCGGATTCCCGGAGAAGTCGCCGGGCGGCTGGACGGGTCTGACGCCGATCGGTGCCACCGCGGCGACGTCGGGCACCGGCTGATCGGTTGGACGCTTGTGTGCGGAGCGGGCTCGATGATGGGGTCGCACGTGTCCCTGTCGGCCCGGCCGATCAAGGCAGCGGCGAAACGGGCACCGGCCTGTCCGGGGAACGACTCTCACATGGCTTCTGTTCGATCAAGGCTGCTGTTTCGATCTGGGGGGAATCGTCAGATGGGGTTCACCACGCCGCCGCCGTCGCTCGGCGGGCACGCGCTGCTCGTATTCCTGATCGCGGTGGTGACGCTGCTGCTGGTCGCCCGTCTCCTCGCCGCCCTCGCGGAACGGGTGGGCATGCCGGCCATCGTGGGCGAGCTGGCCACCGGTGTCATCCTGGGGCCGTCGCTGCTGGGCCACCTCCTGCCCGGCCTGACCGACTGGATCTTTCCGCGCGCCGCCGAGCAGATGCACCTGCTGGACGCGGTCGGCCAGATCGGCATCCTGCTGCTGGTCGGGCTCACCGGAACCCACCTGGACGTCGCCATGATCCGGCGGCGTAAGGCCACCGCCGCCCGGATCAGCCTGGGCGGCATGCTCCTGCCGCTGGCTCTCGGCCTCATCGTCGGCTATCAGCTGGCGGACTGGATCAGCGGCACCCCGGTCGGGGACCGGCTCCTGTTCGCCGGCTTGATCGGCGTGGCGATGTGCGTGACGGCCATCCCGGTGATCGCCAAGACCCTCTCCGACATGCGGCTGCTGCACCGCGACACCGGCCAGATGATCATGGCGGCGGGAACGATCGACGACGCGGTCGGCTGGTTCCTGCTGTCGGTGGTGTCGATGGCCGCGACGGTCGGGCTGGCCACGGGGCACGTCGTGCTGGCGGCCGGCTACCTGCTCGGCTTCGTCGTCCTCGCCGTGCTCCTCGGCCGGCCGCTGGTGCGCCGGGCCATGCGGCTGGCCGACCGCAGCGAGGCACCCGGCCCCAGCATCGTGGCCGCTGTCGTCATCGTCCTGACCGGCGCGGTGATCACGCAGGCCCTGGGCATGGAACCGGTCTTCGGCGCCTTCGTCGCGGGCATCCTGGTGGGGCTGCCCCGGGCGGCGAACCAGGCGAAGCTGGCGGCCCTGCGTACGGTCGTGCTCAGCGTGCTGGCGCCGATCTTCCTGGCTACGGCCGGCTTCCGGATGGACCTGACCGCGCTGGCCGATCCCAAGGTCGCGCTCGCCGCGCTGGTCGTCCTGGCCGTCGCGATCCTCGGCAAGTTCGCCGGGGCGTACGCCGGTGCCCGCCTCAGCCGGCTGAGCCGATGGGAGGGTCTCGCCATCGGCGCGGGCATGAACTCCCGCGGTGTGGTCGAGGTGGTGGTGGCGCTCACCGGTCTGCGGCTGGGCATCCTGAACACCGCGAGCTACACGATCATCGTGCTGGTCGCCGTCGTCACCTCGGTCATGGCTCCGCCGATGCTGCGCTATGCCTGCGCCCGTATCACCGAGAACGAGGACGAGCGGCTCCGCAAGATCGACCACGACACCTGGAACGGTGTCCCCACCGCCCGGCAGCCCTCGTCAAACGCCGGAGAAAAATCCGCATGACCGCGGCTTCGACAGTTGGTCGGACGCATTGTTCATCGGTGTCGCGCGTGTGATTCTTGGATCCCGTCGATACGTCTGAGCACCGGGAGATACGTTGACCGGAGAAACTGTCGTGGAATCATCCGTGCTGCGTAAGTCGGAATTGCATGCGAGCGTTTCCGATCCGGTCCTGGACACGATGAATTTCCTCAACGAGGTGACCCTGCGCTATCCCGAGGCGATCTCATTCGCTCCGGGCCGGCCGTACGACGGCTTCTTCGAGACCGAAGAGGTCCTCGCTCACCTCCGCCGCTATCTCGACCATCTCGCCGATCAGGGCGCCTCGCCCGCGCAGGTCCGCACGGCGGTCTACCAGTACGGCCCGACCGCCGGCCAGATCCGCGAGATCATCGCGGACTCGCTGCGCCGGGACGAGCAGATCGACGTGCCGGCCGAGTCGATCGTGGTCACCGTCGGCGCGCAGGAGGCGATGATGCTGGTCGTCCGCGCGCTGATCCGTGACCCGGAGGACGTGCTGCTGGTCTCCAGCCCGTGCTACGTGGGCATCACCGGGGTGGCCCGGCTGCTCGACGTGACGCTCAGCCCGGTGGCCGAGCCGGCCGAGGGGTTCTCCCTGGCCAACCTGGCGGCGGCGATCCGGGCCGAGCGGGCCGCCGGGCGCCGGCCGCGGGCGTTCTACCTGGTGCCCGACCACGCCAACCCGTCCGGCTCCACGCTGTCGGTGACCGGCCGGGCCGAGTTGCTGGACCTCGCCGTACGGGAGGATCTGCTGATCCTGGAGGACACCCCGTACCGGCTGGTCAGTCCGGGTCAGCCGGCCCCGACGCTGAAGGCGATGGACCGGCACCGCTCGGTGGTGCACCTCGGGTCGTACTCAAAAACGATCTTCCCCGGTGCGCGGGTGGGCTTCGCCGTGGCCGACCAGACGGTGGTGGGTGACGACGGCCGGACCGGCCTGCTGGCCGACGAACTCTCGAAGATCAAGAGCATGGTGACGGTCAACACCTCGTCGCTGAGCCAGGCCGTGGTGGCCGGCGCGCTGCTGGCGGCCGGCGGCCGGGTCTCGGAACTGAACGCCAAGGCGGCCGGCCACTACGGCGACGCCATGCGGCGGGTGCTCGACCGGCTCGCCGACCGGCTGCCCGCATCGCGCCGCGCCGAGCTGGGCGTGCGCTGGAACGAGCCCAGCGGCGGCTTCTTCCTCAGCCTGACCGTGGGATTCGAGGTCGACGACGCGGCGCTCACCCGTTCCGCCGAGCAGTACGGCGTGATCTGGACCCCGATGCGTTACTTCCACCCGGACGACGGTGGCCGCGACGCCATCCGGCTCTCCGTCAGTTACCTGTCGCCCGAGGAGATCGACGAGGGCGTCACCCGCCTGGTCGCGTTCATCGAGGCCGAGACCGGCCGCCTCGCGATCGGACGGCACTGATGACGGTGCATGCCATCCGCGGGGCCGTCCAGGTGGCCGCCGACGAGCGGTCGCAGATCGTGGAGGCCACCACCGAACTGGTCACCGAGGTCATGACCCGTAACGACCTGGCCAGCGGTGACGTGGTCAGCGTGCTGTTCACCACGACGCCGGACCTGACCGCCGAGTTCCCGGCCCTGGCCGCCCGCAAGGCCGGGCTCGACGACGTGCCGCTGTTGTGTGCTAGCGAGATCGCCGTACCGGGCGCCATGCCCCGCGTGGTGCGCCTGCTCGCGCACGTCGATGTGGACCGCAGCCGGACCAGGATCCGGCACGTCTACCTGGGCGGTGCCGAGGCGCTGCGCCCCGACCTCGAGCAATGACACCGCGACCATTCCGGCCTGACGATGGAGAGCTGTGACATGGACATTCGCACGATCGACCATCTGGAGATCTTCACCGAGGACGCGCAGGAGGCCGCCGACCGGCTCCGCACCGGGTTCGGCTTCACCGTCCACGGCCGCGGCGGCCCGGACACCGGGCTGACCGACCGCGTCTCCATCCTGCTCCGCCAGCACGACATCACCCTGCTGGTCACCGAGCCGCTCACCACCGGGCACCGGGCACATGAGTATCTGGCCCGGCACGGCGAGGGCATCGCCGTGATCGGGCTCGCCGTCGATGACGCCGCCGCGGCCTTCACCGAGGCGGTCGAGGGCGGCGCGATGCCGCTCGAGCCGCCCAGCACCCTCGACCCCGAGGGCAGCCCGGTCACCTTCGCCGCGGTGGACGGGTTCGGCGACGTCGAGCACCGCTTCACCTCGCGGCGGCACCCGTCCGGACCGTTCGCCCCGGGCCGCGTCGCCGAGCGCCCGGCACCCGCCGCCGGGTTGCTGCGGGAGGTGGATCACGTGGCGGTGTGCCTGCCGCCCGGCGAACTGGACGGCGCCATCCGCCGGTACCAGCAGATGTTCGGCCTCGACCAGACCTTCGAGGAGCAGATCATCGTCGGCAAGCAGGCGATGCGTTCCAAGGTGGTGCAGAGCCGATCCGGCGGCGTCACCTTCACCATCATCGAGCCGGACACCACCCGCGACCCGGGGCAGATCGACTCCTTCATCGAGTCCCACGGTGGCGCCGGCGTGCAGCACGTCGCCTTCCGCACCGAGGACATCGTGACCGGTGTCCGCAGCTGCGCCGCCCAGGGCGTGTCCTTCCTGTCCACGCCGGGGGAGTACTACGAGGCGCTGCCGGGGCGGCTCGGCCCGGTCGGCGTGCCGGTGGAGCAACTGCGCGAGCTCAGCATCCTCGCCGACCGGGACTACGCCGGCGTCATGCTCCAGATCTTCACGGCGTCCACCCACCCGCGGCACACGCTGTTCTACGAGCTGATCGAGCGGCACGGCGCGCGCACCTTCGGCACCAACAACATCAAGGCCTTGTACGAGGCGGTCGAGCGCGAGCAGGCCGCGGCGCAGGCCTGACGATGGTTCGCAGCCTGCTGGTGATCGGAACGGGGCTGGTGGGCACCTCGGTGGCCCTGGCCGCGCGGCGCGCCGGGGTCACCGTCTTCCTCGCCGATCGCGACGTCACGGCCGCCCGGGTGGCCGAGTCGCTCGGGGCGGGACTGGCCGAGACGCCCCGCCTCCCGGTGGACCTCGCGCTGATCGCGGTGCCGCCCGCCCAGGTCGGCCCGGTGCTGCGGGACGCGCAGGAACGGCGGTCGGCGCGGAGTTACACCGATGTGGCCGGGGTCAAGGGCGAGCCGGAGCGCGACGCGCTGCGGCTGGCGCCCGACCCGGTGGCGTACGTCGGCGGCCACCCGATGGCCGGCCGGGAGCGATCCGGCCCGCTGGCGGCCACCGCCGACCTGTTCACCGGCAAGACCTGGGTGCTGACCCCGTCCGAGCGGACCGGGGACGTGGCGCTGAGGAACGCCACCACCCTGGCCGAGATCTGCGGCGCGGTGCCGGTGCGGCTGAACAGCCGGGCGCACGACGCCATGGTGGCGGTGACCTCGCACGTCCCCCACCTGATGGCGAGCCTCACCGCGGCCCGGCTGCGCGACGCGCCGGCCGGCACGGAGGCGCTGGTCGGCCAGGGCGTGCGCGACGTCACCCGGATCGCGGCCGGCGACCCGGCGCTGTGGGCCGACATCGTCCGGTCGAATGCCCCGGCGGTGGCCGCGGTGCTCCGCGAGGTCCGCGGCGACCTCACCCGGCTGTCGGCCGCGGTCGACGCCCTGGCCGGGTCCGGGCCGGACGGCCACGACCGAGCCGTGCGCACGGTCACCGACGTGCTGGCGCGTGGCGTGGCCGGGGCGGTCCGGACCAGGCCATCCGGCGCAACCGCCCGGCTCCGGGCGGTGCTCGACCGAGATCCGGGCGCCCTGGGCCGTCTGCTGCACGCGGCGGCGCCGCACGGCGTCATCGCGGACCGGGCCGATGCGGTCCGCCCCGGCGACGAAGACCTGGTGGTTCACCTCGAGGTCCCGGCCGCCGCGGCCGATGCCGCGATGGCGGAGCTCGCCGCGGCCGGCTGGAATGTCAGCCGTCCCGAGCAGGCCCCGCCCGTCGCTGAGTCGGCCCGGGGCCGGCCGCCCGGTGCTGAGCCGGCCCGGGGCCGGTCGCCCGTCGCTGAGCCGGCCCGGGGCCGGTCGCCCGTCGCTGCCGGTCAACTACCTGGTGAGGAGCCGTCCATGCGAGTGGAGTTCGACGAGCCGAAATGCATCGCCGCCGGCCAGTGCGTCATGGCCGCGCCAGAGGTCTTCGACCAGCGCGACGAGGACGGCGTGGCGGTCGTCCTGGACCCCACGCCCGGCGCCGACCGGCACGAGATGGTGCGGCAGGCCGCCGCGGTGTGCCCGGGCACGGCGATCCGGCTGGTGGAGCGATGACCGGCCGGCATTGAGCGCGCGAACCGGCGGTTGGACAGGCATTTGACGTCGATGAATGCTCGCCCATACCGTCGCGTCAGGCTATTCGCCACATCCCAGGAGGTCCGTGATGACTGCCGAGTCAGTCAAGACAATGTTGCGCAGTAAACGCCGTATGTGGGGGTGGATGTACCGATGACTGCCACCCTTGAGCGTCCCGCGGAGTCCCGCGTCCCGATCGCCGTGCCGACCATTTCGAGAATGGTCGGGGTGGGCACCGCGGTGACCGGGACATCGGTCTCCCAGCCCGAATTGCTGGAGCTTCTCGGAATCGAGGACTCGAAGGTCCGGTCCGTCTATCTGAACAGCGCCATCGCCAATCGCCGCCTCACCTTGCCGGCGCCCGGCGCCGACGGCCTGCGCCGGCCCGAGCCGCAGGGCGAGCTGCTGGCCAAGCACAAGCGCCTCGCCATCGAGATGGGCGGCCAGGCCCTGCGGAACTGCCTCACGAGCATCGGCGCCTCGCTGGAGGATCTGCGCCACCTGTGTTGCGTGACGTCGACCGGCTTCCTCACCCCCGGGCTGAGCGCGCTGATCATCAAGGACCTCGGCATCGACCCGCACTGCAGCCGTTCCGACATCGTGGGCATGGGCTGCAACGCGGGCCTGAACGCGCTCAACGTCGTCGCCGGCTGGTCCGCGGCCCACCCGGGCGAGCTCGGCGTCGTCCTCTGCGCCGAGGCCTGCTCGGCCGCGTACGCCCTCGACGGCACCATGCGCACCGCCGTGGTCAACAGCCTCTTCGGTGACGGCGCGGCCGCCCTGGCGCTGGTCAGCGACGGACCGGGCGAAGCCCGGCCGGGACCGCGGATCCTCAAGTTCGCCAGCTTCCTGATCACCGACGCGGTCGACGCGATGCGCTACGACTGGGACAGCGACCTCGATCGCTTCAGCTTCTTCCTCGACCCGCAGATCCCGTACGTCGTCGGCGCCAACGCCGAGAAGGTGGTCGACCGCCTGCTCGCCGGCACCGGGCTGCGCCGCAGCGACATCGGGCACTGGCTGGTGCACTCCGGCGGCAAGAAGGTCATCGACGCGGTCGTGGTCAACCTGGGCCTGAGCCGTCACGACGTCCGGCACACCATCGGGGTCCTGCGCGACCACGGCAACGTCTCCAGCGGTTCGTTCCTGTTCTCCTACGAGCGACTGGCCGAGGAAGGCGTCACCATGCCCGGAGACTACGGAGTCCTGATGACCATGGGCCCCGGCTCGACGATCGAGACAGCGTTGGTCCAGTGGTGACCGCGGCGGGCATCGGCGACCTGGTCCTGCGCGTCGACGGAAGCGAGCCGGTCTCACCGGCGGCCGTCGAGGCGCTGCTGAGAATCTGCGATCGGGCCGAGGACGAATACGGCTCCGGCCTGCTGATCGTGTACGCATCGGGCGCTCCGCGGCCCGGGTGGACGAAGGATCTCAGCGTCGGGCTGCTGACCAAGTGGGAACGCGCGGTGCGCCGGCTGGAACGCCTCGGCCTGGTCACCGTCGCCGTCACGGCGGGCCAATGCGGTGGCACGGCACTCGACGTGCTGCTGGCCACGGACGTCCGGATCGCCGTCGCGGGTGCGGGCTTCGTCGTGAGTTCGAGCGGCGATGCCACCTGGCCCGGCATGGCGCTGTACCGGCTCGCCCGGCAGGGGGCCAGGTGGCGCCTCCGGAAGGCGGGGCTGCTGGGCACGCCGATCGGTGCCGAGGAGGCCGCGGCGGCCGGGCTGATCGACGTCGTCGTCGACCACGCGGACGAGGTCCTCGCCGAGATCGCCGCCGTGGCGGGCACCATCACCGGCAAGGAACTGGCGATCCGGCGGCAGCTGATGCTCGACGCCCCCGAGCACAGCTTCGAGGAGGCTCTCGGCTCTCACCTGGCCGCCTGCGACCGCGCCCTGCGCCGGGCCGCCGCCTCATGACCACGGCGGCTCCGCCGCGAAACCTCAGCACCGACCGGGCGCGCCTGGCCGACGCCGCAGCGGATACCGAACGGGTGCTCGCGGCGCTGCCATCGCCGCGCGGCCGGACGGCCGAACAGCGAGCCGAGGCGGCGGCCGCGCACGACGCGATCCGCCGCCGGCGGGCCGGTTTCCTGAACGCGTACGCCGATCAGGTCTACGACGAGCTCACCGAGAGCCGCACCCGGCACCGACGGGTGCGGGAGCTCGCGGAGGCCGCCGCGTACGCGTTCCCCGGTCTGGTTCCCACCGCTGAGCAGTTGGCGGAGGAACGGTCCCGCCCGCAGGCGGACCAGGAGGGGCGTGAGATCGACCAGGGCATCTTCCTGCGGGCGGTGCTGCGCTCCGAACGCTCCGGCCGGCACTTGATGGCGGCGATGTTGCGGCCCACGCCTCGCGCCTTGGAGCTGCTTCCGGAGTTCCTGCGCACCGGGGTGCTGGAGACCGAGGCGGTGCGGGTGGAGCGGCGGGATGGGGTGGCCCGGCTGACCCTGTGCCGGGACGAGTGTCTCAATGCCGAGGATGAGCAGCAGGTCGACGATATGGAGACCGCTGTCGATCTGGTCCTGCTTGATCCTTCGGTGCGGGTGGGCTTGGTCCGCGGTGGTGTGATGAGCCATCCGCGTTATCGGGGTCGTCGGGTGTTCAGTGCCGGGATCAACCTCAAGAGCATCAGCGCCGGCCGGATCTCGCTGACCGGCTTCCTTCTTCGGCGCGAGCTGGGCTATCTGCACAAGCTGGTGCGGGGCCTCGCCGACGAGCAGTCGGACAGCTGGATGCCGCCGGTGCAGAAGCCGTGGGTGGCGGCGGTCGACACGTTCGCGATCGGCGGGGGCTGCCAGCTGCTGTTGGTCTTCGACCACGTGCTGGCGGCCTCGGATGCGTATCTCAGTCTGCCGGCCGCTCGGGAGGGGATCGTGCCGGGTGCTGCCAACCTGCGCCTGGGCCGGATCGCCGGGGCCCGGCTGGCCCGGCAGGTCATCCTCGACGGCCGCCGGATCAAGGCCACCGAGCCGGAGGCACGCCTGCTGGTGGACGAGGTCGTGCCACCGGAGGACCTGGACGAGGCGGTCGAGCGGGCCCTGACCCGGTTCTCCGGCGCGGCCGTCGCGGCGAACCGGCGGATGATCAATGTGGCTGAGGAGCGGTTGGACGACCTGCGTGAGTATCTGGCGGAGTTCGCGCTGGAACAGGCGCTGCGTATCCACGCTGATGATGTGGTCGACAAGGTGGGCCGGTTCGCCGGCCGTGCGGCATGACCGGGCCGGCCCGGGTGCGCTACGAGAAGAAGGAGCACGTCGCCCAGGTCACGCTCGACCGTCCCGGCGTGCTCAACGCCATGGACCTGCGCATGCACGAGGAACTGGCGGAGATCTGGGACGACGTCGAGGCCGACGACGAGGTCAGGGTGGTGGTGCTCACCGGGGCGGGTGGCCGGGCCTTCTCCGTGGGTCAGGACCTGAAGGAGCGGGCCCGCCGCGATGCGGCGGGCACCCCGGCGTCGTCATTCGGCAGCCGGGGACAACCCGGCTGGCCGCGGCTCACCGAGCGGTTCGGCTTCAGCAAGCCGGTGGTCGCGCGGGTCGATGGGTACGCCCTCGGCGGCGGCTTCGAACTGGTCCTCGCCTGCGACGTGGTCGTCGCGTCCGACCAGTCGGTGTTCGGGTTGCCGGAGGTGCGGCTGGGGCTCGTGCCGGGCGCCGGCGGTGTGTTCCGGCTGATCCGGCAGCTGCCGCAGAAGGTGGCCATGGGCCTGCTGCTCACCGGCCGCCGGCTGGACGCGGCCACCGCCTATGCCTACGGGTTGGTCAATGAGGTGGTTCCGGCTGATCGGTTGGACGGGTGCGTCGACGGTTGGGTCGCGGAGCTGGTCGCGAGCGCGCCGCTGTCGGTGCGGGCGATCAAGGAAGCCGCGCTGCGTTCGGTCGACCTGCCGCTGCCTGACGCCTTCGCTGCCACGTACGGGTGGGAGGAACGGCGTCGGCGCAGCGCCGACGCCGTCGAAGGCCCGCGGGCCTTCGCGGAGAAGCGGGCGCCGATATGGACCGGGCAATGACGGTGCCGCCCGAGGCGAGATCCTCTTGTCTCAGACTTTCTCGGCTCATACGATATCGGCATGTCTCCTCTCGCGAAGCCCTCCTCCTGGACGCGACCCCTGCCCGAAGCCCACCCACCCGCCGGCATGGCCCTCTACCACCTGCCCACCGGCACCTACGAGACCCGGGCGGCCCTCGCCTTCCGCGGCGGATCGTTTCGCGACAAGCGCGACTTCGCCGCGTCCGCGGTTCTGGTGCGGCACCCCAAGGGGGACCTGCTGATCGACGCGGGCTTCGGCGCCGGCGTCGCGGCGCACGTCGCGATGCTTCCCCGGTTCATGCGCGCCCCCTATCGGGTGGGCCGGACGGTCAGCGAGCAGCTCGACGCCGCCGGCTACGACCGCGGCAGGCTGCTGGGTGTGCTGCTGACCCACTCGCACTGGGACCACGCGAGCGGCCTCGACAGCCTCCGGGACACGCCGGTCTGGATCAACGCGAACGAACGGGAGTATGCCGCCGATGATCCGGACGGGAAGGTCTTCCGTCACGTTTCCCCGGGGCACGAGATCCACGAATACGGGTTCGACAGCCGGCCGTACCTCGGCTTTCCGTCGAGCTATGACGTCCACGGCGACGGCTCGGTGGTCATCGTCCTCGCGGGAGGCCACACGACCGGCTCCGTGATCGTCTTCGTGACCGTGCCCTCCGGCGAGCGGTACGCCTTCATCGGCGACCTGACCTGGCAGCTCGACGGCATCCGCCGGCGGGTGGAACGGCCGTGGCTGCTGAGCAGGCTCGCCGACAGCGACCCCGTCCAGCTGCGCCGGGACCTGCTCCGCATGATCGCCCTGGCGGGCCTGATCCGGATCGTCCCCGCGCACGACCTCGGCTCCTACGCCGGCATCCCCCGGCTGACGACCGAGGCCGCGGCGCCGTCCCGCTGAAGACGTACGGTTCTCGGATGCGAAGCCTGCCATCGCCGGTGCCCGAGATCGTCGGCCCCCGCCCCTCCGCCGAGTCCGAGATCACCTGGCTGCTGCACCGGGCGGCGCAGCGCATGCGCGGCGTGACCGGCGACGTGGCCGAGCAGCACGGCCTCGCGCTGCGCGACTACATCGTGCTGAGCGCCCTCGCCAAGACCCCCGGCCTCACCCAGGGCGAGCTCGGCCGATCCCTCGGGCTGGACAAGACCACCCTGATGAGCCAGCTGGACCGGCTTGAGCACCGGGGCCTCGTCGAGCGCCACCACGACCCGCGCGACCGCCGGCTGCGCCTCCCCGTGATCACCGAGGACGGCGAGGCCCTGCGCGCGACGGTGGCCGGCGCCTGCGCCGCCGTCGAGGAGTCGGTCCTGAACAGCTTCGGTCAGGACCAGGTCCAGGCCCTGCGCCGGATGCTCTTCACGATCATCGGCGACGCCGAGGACCGGGGATCCTGCTTGTGACTCGCTTTCGGATCGTCGCCGGAGGGCCGCGGGACGACTGAACGCGGACCGCGGAGATCCCGATGTGGCGAACGCGGGCAACCTTTTGCGCATCGGCGGCCACTAATGCGTGTCCGGCGATCGGGGAGGGTCACTCTCCGCAGCGGACGAACGTCGTCCTGCAACCGCTGACGAGTCCTTGGAGATGTGCTCCTGTGAAGAAGTTCGCGCTTTCGCGGCGCTGGTTGTTCGTATCAACGGCGGCTGTGGTGATGGCGTCCGGTGGCGGGATCGCCGTCGTGACGGCCGCCGCGGCCGAGGTCACCGCGGCACTGCCCAACACGATCGAGGCCGTGCACAGCGGCAAGTGCATCACGACGTCCGGTGCTGCCGGGCCGGTGACGCAGCAGGCGTGTGCGACCGGTGCGGCCGCCCGGCAGGCGTTGCGGGTGACGCCGGCCGCGGGTGGATACACGATCGCGCCACTGACCGGTGGCGGATGTCTGGGCGTGACCGGCGAAACTCCGGTGCGGCTGGTCGCGACCTGCACCGGCGGCGCCGAGCAGACGTTCGCGGTGACCCGGTCCGGCAGCGGTTACGCCATCAAGAACGTGCGGACCGGCAAGTGCGTCGACGTGTCCGGCAGATCCAAGGCGAACGGCGCGTCGATCATCAGCTGGGCGTGCCACAGCGGGACCAACCAGCAGTGGCGACTGACCCTGCCGGCGTCGCCCAGCGCGTCGCCGTCGGTGACGCCGTCGTCGGTGCCACCGTCCGCGACGCCGAGCGCCACCAGTGCCACGCCCACCGGCGGTGCCTCCCCGTCCTCGAGCCCGTCGGCGACGCCCGGCTCGTCGGCACCGTCGGCCGAGGGCTGCGGGCGGGTGGCCGGCGCGACGCCGCAGGTGAAGGTGTCCGAGGTCAACGTCGGCACGGCGGTCACCGGTTACGGCCAGGAGGGTGACACGGAGACGTTGCCGATGGCGGTCGCCGCTTCCCCCGACGGCGGGTCGTGGCTGGCGTGGCAGGGCACGGACAGCAAGGTCTACCTGGGCCGGCTGGATTGCGACGACAAGCTGGTCGGTACGCCTACCAGCTTCACCGGGATCGACCTGCAGGATGTGCAGGCCGACGCGACCGGCGGGGTGCTGCTGCTGACCCGCCGGGGTGACTGCCGCACCGGGCCGTTGTGCGGTGGGTCGTCGAGTCCGTGTAACACGATGCACATGATCCGGTTCGACACCGCGGGTCAGCAGGTGTGGGAGCAGCAGGTCACCAACCTGACCGCCACCCGGGGCGGATACGACGACGGCGCCCGGTTCGTGTGGTGGTATCAGCACCACGGCCGGCTGGCCTCGGACGGCGCCAACTACGCCGCCTACTTCGGCGTGGCGATCACCGTCCAGAACGGCGCCTGCGTGGACATCCACCAGGGTGACCGGATGCAGGTTGTCGGGCCGACCGGGGCGCTGCTCGACGGGCGTGGCAGCTTCAACTTCGGCTGTAGTCACGCGTGGACGTCGCGGATCGTCTGGGACCCGCGAGCGAACAAGTTCGTGATGGTCTGCGCGACCGACAACAACTGCCGGATCGCTCAGCCGGATCCGTACCGGACGGTCGCGGCGGGTACGTGTGACGGCACCCTGTTCGGCGGCGATCTGGTGCTGGCCAAGACCACGGGCTACTGGACGGCGTGGAGCCAGGGCGGCAAGGCCCGGCTGGACCACTTCACCACCGGCGCCTCGGACACCACGATCACCACGGCGGCGGCAACCGCTCATCCGCACCTGGTCAGCTACGGCGCCGGGCGGATGCTGCTGGCCTGGGAGTCGGGGTCGTCGATGCTGGCGCAGGTGTACGACGCCGGCACCGCCCAGACCGTCGGCTCCCCGTTCACCATCGCCGTGCGCGACCACAGCTACCAGGCGTTCAAGGCGTACGCCGACGGCAGCGCCGCCTACCCGGCGGCCGGCAGCACCAGCACCAGCATCAAGATCGCCCGCGTGATGCCGCTCGCCGGCTGAGAACCCAGGAGGCCGCACCCCGCTGTTGCCTCCCGGCCGTCCGGCCGGGAGGCAACGCGAGTCTGACGGGTGCCCGCCTCAGCGGTTCCCGGTTCTCGCGAGCCGCGCCTCCAGCGAGGTGCGACAAGCCGGCCACTCCGCATCGATGATCGAAAACATGGCTTCGCGCTGGCGCTCATGACCTGGCCCGAACCTTAACAGCGGTCCGGAGAGCTGTCGCCAGCCAGCGCAGCTCCTCGGTGGCGTCCGGCGCGCTGCGCTGTCCGCGTACCCGGGACGCAAGCCTGCGGTACTGCTCCGCGCCCGCCTCGATCCCCGCCTCCAGGCAGGCCAGCACGGCGGCCGGATCGGCGTCGCCGACCATCTCGGAGACCAGGTCGGCCGCGGCGGGCCCGGTGGGGTGGATGCCGCCGGCCCGGGCCTCCGCGACGGTGTTGACGATCTGCCGGGCCCACCAGATGCTCGCCCCGGGCGGTTTGCGCTGTCCGGGCCCGGGGGTGCTCAGCTCCAGGAAGACCCGCATCCGAGCCCGGAAATCCGGATCCTGCACCAGTTCCGCCAGCTCGATCCAGGCGTCCACCTGCTCGGGAGTGGGATCGTCGGGCAGGTCGATGCGGAGGTCGCGGATCTGGTCACGCTGACCCGGTTCGAGGTCGAGGCCGCCGAACACGTCCTCCTTGAAATCGTCGATGATCTGCATGCGTTCGGTAGCTGAAAGCCGTGCCAACCGGTTCATCAGTGCTGTCTCCTCGGCGGTGGAACCACGTTTCGATACGGTGGACAACACGGCCCGGCTGACCTTCAGGGAACGGATCCGCGCGTCGAGCGCGGCCACGTGCGTCTCGGCGACCTCGGCGACCGTGGCCCCGCCGTCGAGCACCCGGCGCACGTCGTCGAGGCCGAGGCCCAGCTCCCGCAGGGTGCGAACGAGCTCGACGCGGGCCACCGAGGCGGCGTCGTAGAGCCGGTAGCCGCTCGCCGAGCGGGCCGCCGGCGGCACCGCTCCCTCGTTCGACCAGAAGCGCAGCGTGCGTGCGGCCAGGCCGGTGCGGTGCGCGAGCTGGCCGATGGTCAGCAGGCCGGAGTGTTCGTCCATGGGTGAATCCTCAACGTTGCAGCCGCTGCAAAGTCAAGTGCTCACCGTTTCCGGATCGAAGGCGGGGCACAGAGTCTCCACCGTCTCGCTCGGGCGGCTGGTCCGGCCGTGGCACGCGGCCGGACCAGCCGCCGGGTCACGAGGAGGCGGTCGCGGCTGGCGCCGCCGACGGAGCCAGGCTCGCACAGGCCGACTGCGCCTTGGCCCAGACCTCGTCGGTGACCCCGTCCGGCTTCGTGATGGTCCGCGCGCCGCCGGGGCCGCCGCCGGGTCCACCGTTGCCGCCGCCGGGTGCGCCGGACGGTGGCGTCCCGTTGCCGCCCGGGCCGCCATCGCCGCCACCGGGGGCACCGGAAGGCATCGTCCCGCCGGGTGCGCCGGACGGCGGGGTGCCGCCGCCGGGGCCGCCCATGGTCACGCCATTCTGCTGGAGACACTGGAAGTACGCCGCCATGGCGCCGCCACCGCCGCCCGGGCCGCCGTTGCGTCCGGTGCTTTCGGTGCTCCCGTTGGCTGGGGTGGTCGAAGCGCCCGAGCTGTCGTCCTTGGAGCCGCACGCGGCCAGCGTCGCCACGGTGACCCCGGCGAGCAGGCCCGCGGCGAGGCGCCGGTTGCGAAACAGTACGACGGAAAGGGACACGAATCCTCCTGTGCTCGGGCCGTGGCATCGTGCCACGGCCGTCACGAAGCGGTCAGCGGCCCGCCCTGTTCAGAGCAGCATCCGGGCCGAGCCTGTGCGCCGAGGCTCGGGACGCTGTCGATTCCATATGAACCGATGACACCCTGCTCGCCGAGCCGGAGCTCGCCTCTCGGGCCTTCCGCGGATCCGAACACCTCGCCGGAACCGATGGCCGTTGGTGGCAGCCCGCGATGCGAACAGTGCCAACTCAGGGGCGACGCGTGGTTCCCGCACGACCGTCCCTGAGCATCCCCAGCGTCAGCGAGCCTCCGTCCACACCACCTGATCCAGCAGGTGCAGCGGCGCGGCGCGGACGCCCGCCGCGTCCAAGGCATCCCAGTATCCGGCGGCCCGGTCCGCATCGACCGGCCCGCGGATCAGCGGCAGCCCCGGCATGGCAGCGTGCAGCAGCGACTCCAGCTGGCACGACGCCACCGCGCCGGGCAGTCCGAATCGGACAGTCGCCGGCAGGCCGGCCGCCACGATGCGCTCCGTCGGCCCGACGTCGAGCAGTCCGCCGCCCACCACCAGCACGTCGCCCCGGTCGCGCATCCGGGCCAGCGCCCGCGCGGGATCGAAGCAGTGCGGGAACGAGTCGTCCACCACGACGGTGCCCGGCCGCAGCCGGTCGATGTCCAGCGTGCCGGGGCCCCCGCTGGTCGCCGCCACGACCAGATCGGCCCGGTACACCGCGTCCGGCGCGGACCGGCCGGCGGTGGCGATCTCGATCGGGCCGGGGTAGCCGCCGGCCCTGAGCTCGGCGGCCAGGTCCGCCAGCCGGCCGGCGGTGGCCGGCAGGTCGCACAGCAGCAGCCCGGCCGGCACCTGGGTGGCGCGGGCGAGCAACAACTCCAGCGATGAGCGCCCGATCGAGCCGACGCCCACGACGGCCAGCACGCCGCGGGACAGCGGCCGGCCGTTCGCCGCGACCGCGGCGAGCACGGTGCGCACCACCGAGGCGGCGGTCACCGCATGGCCGGTGGTGACCCGGGCGGCGGAGCGCACGTGCCGGGCCACGGCCGTCCCGAAGCCGGTGTGGGCCGGGATCATCCCGGCCAGCGACACGGTGCGTGCGCCATGCGCGGCGGCGAGGTCGACGGCGGCGGCGCTGTCCGCGGCGAGATCACCGTGGGTGAGTTCGTCGGCGAATCGGGGCAGGCACACGAACCCGGACCGGCCGAGCGGGGTCACCACGGTCTCCAGCAGCCGCGGGGCGCCGTCCGGGAACAGGGCCGCGCGGAGCGTCTCCCGGTCCAGTGCGGGCAGCGCGTCGCGTACCCCTGCCGGAAGGTCTCCCGCCAGGGCCGCGAGTTGCGCCGGGGCCGGGAGGTAGCCGACCAGGGCGGCATCCAGCCGATCGCTCGGGGGCCGCGTGGCGCGGGACCCGGCGGTCTCCAGATCGGCGCGCAGGTCGGCGGCGAGCCGGTCCAGGGCTTCCGCCGGCACCCGGCCGCGCAGCGTCAGCCGCAGGCCGCCGTCGACCGGCCGCACCGCCAGCAGCACGTCCGTGCCGGGCGGCACGGACAGTTCGGCGTCGGTGTCGTCCCAGCACAGCCGCAGGGTCTTGCCCGCGAGCGGGCCGAGCGCGTCGAAGTCCAGGTAGGTGAAGAAGAACTGCCAGCCCTGCGGCGCGGTGAAGGTGCGGTTCCGGGCCGCGGTCACGGCTGCGGCCGTCCGGTCCAGGTCGCCGGCGAACCCGCCGGCCGGGCCGGGCCGCACGGCGACCGCGGTCGCGCACGGCCCGAAGATCCGGGCCAGGTCGGGCAGGGCGTGGTCGCGGCCGGTCACCGCCACCCCCACCATCGGGTCGGGCCGGGCGGTCAACCGGCGGAGGCCGCGCAGGTACGCGGTGAGCACCGGAACGAACGGCGTCGCGCCCGCGGCGGCGGCCAGGGTTCGCAGCCCCGCCACCGTCGCCGGGTCGAGTGTGCAGCCGGCGGTGGCGGTGGTCGTACCCCGGTCGAGCAGGCCACCGTCCCGGGCGGCGGGCGTCGGGGTCAGCCCGTCGAGCAACGCCACGTACTCGCGGAACGTCGACCGCACCGGCGGCAGGGCTGCCTCGCCGTGGTCGTACACCGCCAGCAGCTCCCGGGCCAGCAGAGCCACGCTGTATCCGTCGCCGACGAGGTGGTGCGCGTGCAGCAGCAGGACGTGCTCCTCGGGCCCGAGCCGCAGCAGCCGCATCCGCACGAGGGGCCAGCGCGCCGGATCGAGCCGGTGCGCCCGCTCGGCGGCCAGCTCGTCGGCGAGTTCGCCCGGATCGGCGTCGTAGCCGACCACCAGCCGGGCGGTCGGCGGCAACTCCCGCTGCGCCAGTGGCCGGGCGTCGCCGCGGAAGACCGTGCGCAGCATCGGATGCCGGGCCACCAGCACGTCGACGGCCCGCTGGAACCGGTCGCGATCGAGCGGCCCGCGCAGGCGCGGCGCCGCCAGCCACGTCGCCGCGGTGCCGACCGCGTCGGCCAGCAGGAAGCCACGCTGGGTCAGGCTGAGCGGAAACTCGGCGCCGTCCGGCGGCGTGGCCCGGGCCGGTGGGTCGGCCCGCGCCGCGTCGATCGCGGCCGCGAGTTCGGCGACCGTGCGGTGCCGGTAGATCACGGTGGGGCGGGGCAGCGCCGGCAGGTGCTCCGCCAGCGTGGCGAACAGATCCAGTACGCCGATCGAGTCGCCGCCGAGGGCGAAGAAGTCGTCGGCGCGCCCGACCCGGGGCACGCCGAGCTGGCGTGACCACACCTCGGCCAGCAGCCGTTCGGTCGCGGTGACCGGCGGTTCGGCGGGGCCGGGCGGGAGGACGGCGGGCGACAGCACGGCCCGGTCGATCTTCCCCGTAGCGGTGAGCGGCAGCGCCGGCACCACCTCGACCCGGGCCGGCACCAGATAGTCGGGCAGCAGCCCGGCCAGGTAGGCGCGGAGCTCGGCACCGGTCGGCTCGGCGTCGCCGCGCGGTCGCACCCACGCGATCAGCCGTTCGCCCTCGACCCGGACGGCGGACCGGTCGACGGCCGGATGCCGGTGCAGCACCGCCTCCACCTCGCCCGGCTCCACCCGGTACCCGTGCAGCTTCACCTGGTCGTCGACGCGGCCACGGAACCACAGCAGCCCGTCGGCGTCGCGTTCGGCGCGGTCCCCGCTGCGGTACCACCGCCGTCCGTCGCGCGCCACGAACGCTGCCGCGGTCAGGTCGGGGTCGTCGAGGTAGCCGCCGGCCACCCCGGCCCCGCCGATGTACAGCTCGCCGACCTCGCCGGGGGCGCAGCACCGCCCGTCCGGCCCGAGCACCTCGACCAGCGCGCCGCCGATCGGCCGCCCGATCGGCAGCCGCGTGACGTCGTCGGCGGGCCGTTCGCTGATCACGTGGTAGGTCGCGTTGATCGTCGTCTCGGTGGGGCCGTACAGGTTGGAGATCCGCTGACCGGGCCCGAACAGGTCGTACCAGCGGCGTACGTGCGCGGGCGACAGCTCCTCGCCGCCGACGTGCACCCAGCGCAGCGCCGACAGGTCGGGCGCGTGGGCGCGTTTCTCGGCGGCACCGAGCAGCCGCTCCCACAGGGTCGGGACCGAGCTCCAGACCGTGATCCGGTCCCGCTCGACCCGGTGCAGCAGTTCGCCGGGATCCCGTACGGTGTCCCGGTCCCAGGCGACGACGGTCGCACCGGCGAGCAGCGGCGCGAGCACCTGCCGGACCGAGGCGTCGAAACAGATCGACGCGGTCTGCGCCAGCCGGTCACCGGCCCGGTAGCCGAACGTCGTCACCGCCCAGTCGAGGTAGCCCGCCATCGCCCGGTGGGTGACCGCGACGCCCTTGGGCCGCCCGCTGGAGCCCGAGGTGAAGATCACGTAGGCGGGATCGTCCGGCCGGGTGCTGACCGGGGGCGGGAGGGCGTGCGCCGAGGTCTGCGACTCGATCAGCGTCAAACCGCGGCCGAGCGCCCGCGTCGCCGGCCGGGTGGTGGCGTCGCAGACGACCACGTCCGCCCCGGCCCGGGTGAGCTGGTCGGCCAGCCGGGCCGGCGGGTGGGCGGCGTCCAGCGGCACCCACGCTGCGCCGGCCTTGAGGATGCCGACGACCCCCACGACCGTCTCGGCGCCCGGCCCGGTGAGCAGGCCGATCCGGCGGGCGCCGGTCGCGGCCAGCCGGGCGGCGAGCCGGTCGGAGGCGAGGTCCAGGTCGAGGTAGCTGAGCGGGACACCGTCGGTGAGCACCGCGATCGCCGCGGGAGAACGATGGCACTGGGCCCGGATCCGCTCGACAACCGAAGCCGCCCGCTCGGCGCCGGCCGGCGAAGCGACGGGGGCCGGCCGCTCGGCGTCGGCTGGCGAAGCGACGGGGGCTGGCCGCTCGGCGTCGGCTGGCGAAGCGACCGGGGCCGGCCGCTCGGCGTCGGCCAGCGCGGCGATCTCCGCGAGGTGCTCGTCGGCGAACCGTCGCACGGTCGCCGGGTGGAACAGCGCCGCCGGGTAGTTCCAGGAGAAGTGCAGGGCGCCGTGCGCCTCGAAACAGACCAGGCCCAGCCTGGTCGCGGCCGAGGCGGTGCCGGCGACGGTCGCCACGACGTGCTCACCGGCGGCGCCGGTTCCGGGGAACCGGGCGAAGCTGAAGCTCGCCGGGCTGGCGGTGCGCGGCCCGGCGCCGCTCGCGCCCAGCATCCGGGCGAGGTCCACGGTGGAGACCGAGCCGTGCCGCTCGCTGGCGAGCCATGCCTCCCGGAGCCGGTCGGCGAGCGCGGCGGCCGGTTCGCCGGCGTCGACCCGCGCGAGCACCGGAAGCGTGTCGGCGAACGGGCCGACCATCCGCTCCACCCCGGGCAGCCGGGCGGTGCGCCCGGCCCGGGCCACGGCGACCGGCACGGCGGACTGGCCGGTCCACCGCGACAGGCAGCGCACGTAGCCGGCCAGCAGCAGATGGAACAGCGACACCCCGGCGGCGTGGGCCCGCTCGCTCAGCTGCGCCGTCAGCGCCGGGTCGGTCGCCACCTGGTGCACGGCGAACGGCGGTCGCGGGTCGGCGTCGGGGTCGCCGTCGAACGGCAGCGCGAGGCCGGGATACCGGGCCAGGGCGTCCCGCCAGTACGCCAGGTCCGTCGCGGTCGGGCCGGAGCGCAGCGCCTCATGCTCGCCGAAGGTGGCTCGGGGTGGCGCCGGCGGTTCGTCCCCGGCGTAGCGGGCCCACAGTTCGTCGCCGAGGATCGCGATGCTGAACCCGTCGGCCGCGGCGTGGTGCACCACGAGCACCAGGTGCGCCAGGCCGGGGCCGGCGACGGCGAGCACGGCGCGTACCGGTGGCTCGCGGGTCAGGTCGAAGGGCCGGTTGCGCAGTTCGGCGTCGAGCGCCGCCACCGGCCCGGCGAGCTCGGTCACCGTGAACCAGGTGGGCCGGCCGCTGCCCGGCGCCGCGAAGCGCTGGCCGTTCGGGCCGAACCGCACCCGCAGCATCGGGTGGTGCCGTTCCAGGGCGGCGAAGGCCCGGCCCAGCCGTTCCGGATCGACCGGCCCCGCGATGGTCTGCCGCACGTACGCGTAGGCGGGCACCGCCGGGTACAACCGGGCGTTGGTGTCGAAGGCGAGCTGCACGGGGCTCAGCGGGAAGTCTTCAGTCCGGTCAGGGGTGGTGGTGGGGTGGTCGGATGGGAAGTCGGCCGGGCCGACGAGGTGCCGGGCCAGCTCGCCGAGGGTGCGGTGCTCGAAGAACAACGTCGTCGACAGCGTCCGGCCGAGCCTGGTCTCCAGCTCCTTGACCAGGTCGATGGCGGTCAGCGAGTCGAGACCGAGGGCGAGGAACGGCTCGTCGGTGCCGATCGTGTCCGGATCCCGGTCCAGCGGCCCGGCGAGCAGGTCCCGGACGACGGCGATCAGGTCATCGTGGCCGGCCCCGATCGTCGTCGGCGCCGGTGGCGCTGCCCGCGGCGGTTCCGCAGGCGGGCCCGCGGCGGACCGGGAGGGCCGGACCAGGACCTGGGCGGCGTCGAGTGCGGCGGCCGCCCAGAGCACCTCCGGCACCCGGTCGACCGGCAGCGCGTCGGCACCGGCCGCGACGGCGTGGGCCGCGGCGAGGCCGCCGCCGGTCAGCGCCGGCAGGTTCACCGCCACGAACCGGCGCCCGGCCGCCCGCTCGGCCGCGGCGAACGCGTCGAGGAAGGCGTTGCCGGCGACGTAGTCGCCGAGCGCGCCGGCCAGGCCGGGCAGCACGGACGAGATCGACGACAGCGCCACGACCAGCGGCTTCTGGTCCCGGAGCGCCAGCGCCAGCAGGCGGGTGCCCTCGACCTTGGCGGCCAGCGCGCCCGCCACCTCCGCCGGGGTCTTCGCCCGCAGGCTGCCCGGCCGCACCACGCCGGCCGCGTGCACCACGACGTCGAACTCGCCGTCGGCGACCAGGGCGGCCACGTCGGCCTCCACCGCCAGGTCGGCCGTCCGGTACGTCACCGTCGCGCCCAGCCCGCGCAGTTCGTCCAGCAGCGCGGCCGGCTCCGCCGAACGCCCGGCGAGCAGCAGGTGCGGCCGGCCCCGGCGGGCCAGGTCGCGGGCGATCGCGGCGCCCGCCGCGCCGGCGCCCCCGACGATGAGGTAGCGCCCGTCCGGCGGCGGGACCACGGGATCCGTCGTACGCGCCGGGGCGAACGTGCGCGCCAGCCGCCGGCCGCCGCGCCAGGCGACGATCCGCGCGGGCCCCGGCGCCGGCGGATCGGCCGACTCCCGCTCGACGGCGTCGTGCCGGGCGGCTTCCGGGTCGGCCGAGCAGAGGTCGACGACGCGCACCCCGAGCCGGGGGTTCTCGTCCGCGAGGGCCATCGCCAGGCCGGTCCACACGGCGTGGGCGGGGCTCGGCTGCTCGGCGCCGGTCCCGGTGGCGTACAGGTCCTCGGTGACGACCAGCAGGTGCCCCTCCGCCGGCGCCGCGGCCAGCGCGGTGACGGCGGAGATCGCGTCGGTCCCGGCCCGCAGCACGGTCACCGGCCCGCCGGCGGGCGTGCCGGAAGGTGCGTCGACCCAGCGGGGCGTCGAGAGTTCGGGCGCCGGCGGGTCGGTCACCCAGTGCCGCCGCCGCTGGAACGGGTACGTCGGCAGCACCACCCGGCGAGCACCGGCGTCGAGGCGGGCACGGTCCAGCGGAGCGCCACGGCGCCACACGTCCCCGGCGGTCGTCAGCAGGGCCCCGGCATCGTCGCCGGCCGGCCGTACCGCTGCTCCCCGGACCGTCCCGGCGCCTACCGCGAGGAATGTGTCGTATCCGTCCGCCCGCAGCCGGTCGATCGCTGCGCCGAAGCGCACCGGCCGCGCGGCCAGGTACGCCGCGTCGAACGCGGCACCCCACTCGCCGGTGACCGTGCTGAGCAGCGGGATCCGCGCCGGCGCCGGGGACGGTACGGTTCGCGGCTCGACCGCCAGGCGCACCGCCGCCGCCGCGGTGAGCATGCCCGCGGTCACCGCGGCGGCCAGCTCACCGAGGCCGTGCCCGGCGACGGCGTCCGGCCGCACCCCGAAGGCCCGGAGCTGCGCGGCCTGCGCGACCCCGAACGCGACCCCGAGCGGCCCGGCCACCTCGGCGCGGGCCAGGTCGGCCGCGGGGATCCCGGGGTCGGTGCACCACTCGACCAGGGTGCGGCCGGCGACCGGCCCGACCGCGGCGGACACGTCGTCGAGCACCGCCCGGAACTCGGGCGCCGTCGCATACAACGCCGCACCCCGGCCCGGGCGCTGGGGGCCCGGCCCGCCGAACAGATATGCCACCCGGGGCTGCCGGGCCGCCTGCCGGCCGGGGACCGCCGCCGCCAGCTTCTCGGCGAGGTCGCCGTCGGTCACCACCGAGATCCGGTACGGCCCGTCGTCGCGGGCCGCGGCGGCGGTGGCGCACACGTCCGCCTCGCTCAGCTCGGGGTGGGCCCGCAGGTGGCCCGCGAGGGCACCGGCCGCCTCCCGCAGCGCCGCCGCCGTCCGTGCCGACAGTGTGAGCAGGTGCGGACCGTCGGCCCGGCCCCGCACCACGGGGTCCGGGGCCGGCGGCGCGGACAGGATCGCGTGGGCGTTGGTGCCCCCGAAGCCGAAGCTGTTGATTCCCGCCACCGGGGGACCGGTCCACGGCCGGCGCGCGGTGACCACCTCGAACCCGGCACCGGCCAGGTCGAACCGGGGCGACGGCCGGTCGTGGTGCAGCGACGGCGGAAGCTCCCGGTGCTGCAGGGCCAGGATCACCTTCACCAGGCTCGGCAGGCCGGCGACGTTGAGCAGGTGACCGATGTTGGTCTTGACCGAACCGAGCAGCCGCGGCCGGCCGCCGGGCAGCGGCGGGAACGCGTACGCCAGCGACCGCGCCTCGATGGGGTCGCCCACGGCGGTGCCCGTGCCGTGCGCCTCCACGTAGGTCACGTCGGCCGGGTCCACGCGGGAGTCCCGGTACGCCTGCGCGATCACCTCCCGCTGGAGCAGCGGGTTGGGTGCCATCAGGCTCAGCGACCGGCCGTCGTTGTTGACGGCCGTGCCGCGCACCACCGCCAGCACCCGGTCGCCGCCGGCGTCGTCCAGCCGGGTCAGCACCAGCGCCGCGCCGCCCTCACCGGGGACGAAACCGTCGGCGTCCGCCGCGAAGGCGCGGCACCGGCCGGTCGGCGACAGCGCCTGCGCGCCGGCGAGCAGCCGGTGCCCGGTGGCGGTCAGGCTGAGGCTCACCCCGCCGACCACCGCCAGGTCGCAGTCCCCGGCGGCCAGGCTCAGCCGGGCCAGGTGCAGCGCCACCAGCGCCGACGAGCACGCGGTGTCCACGGCCAGGGCCGGGCCACGCAGATCGAGCAGGTGCGCCACCCGGGCGGCGGTGAGGTTGCGCAGGGCGCCGGTCAACGCGTACGGCGTGCCGTGGTCGGCGTCTCGCAGCAGCTCCGGATAGCCGCTCTCGCCGACCGCCGCGAAGACGCCGACCCGGCGGCCGTGGCGGCGGGGTCCGGCGTATCCGGCGCGTTCCAGGGCCTCGTGCGCCAGCTCCAGGAAGATCCGCGCGTGCGGGTCGAGATAGCGCGCCTCGGCGTCGTCGATGCCGAAGAACTGGGCGTCGAACAGCGCCGGGTCGGCCAGGAACGCCCCGTGGCCGCCGCCGGGCCAGCGGGTCACCGGCGTGACGCTGTCGCGGCCGGCGACCAGGTTGGCCCAGAACTGCTCGGGGGTGTCGGCGTCGGGAAACCGGCAGGCCATCCCGATGACGGCGAGGTCCACGGCGGACGGCCGCGCGGCGGGAGCGGGCACCGGGCGGGGATTCCTCAGCCCGGTCAAGGGCGGCGGCGGGGTGGTCGGATGGGGGGTCGCGGCGGCGTCGCCGGCCAGCAGCCGGTCGGCGAGGGCGGGGACGGTGGCGTAATCACGCAGCTCGGCGGGATCGAGGGTACGACCGAACGCGTCCTCCAGCGCGGCGAGCACCTCCATCGCCGCCAGCGAGGAGCCGCCGATCGCGAGGAACCGGTCGTCCGGGCCGATCCGCTCCGCCGGCCGGCGCAGCACCCTGGCCCACACCTCGCGGACGGTCCGCTCCGCCTCGGCCCGGGTGCGTGGCGCGTGGGCGGTTGTCTCCGCCTCGGCTCGGGTGCGGGGCGGGTCGGCCGGGACGGGTGCCGGAGCGGCGGGCATCGCGACCAGGGCCGGTGGCTGGTCGGCGTCGGCCCGCTGGTCGGCGTCGGCCTCGACGAGGTCGCGCAGGACCTGCCGGCGCAGCTTGCCGCTGGTGGTGCGGGCGAACGCCCCGGCGGGCACCACGCGCACCCGCACCTCGTCGTACGCGAGCGCCTCGGCCACCCGGGACCGGACCCGCCCGGCGACCTCCGGGTCGGCCCGCACGGCCGGGGCGGCCAGAAACACCACGACCCGTTCCCGGCCGTTCGCCGGATCGGTCGAGCCGACCACCGCGACCGGCCCCACGCCGAGCTCGGGGGTTCCGGCCGCCACCTCCTCCAGGTCCACGGCGTGGAACGTGCGCCCGTGGACGAACAGCACGTCCTTCGACCGGCCGGTGACGCAGAGCCGGCCGGTGCGCACGAACCCGGTGTCGCCCGTGCGCAGCCAGCCGTCGACCAGCGCGGCGGCGGTGGCGGCCGGGTCGCGGTGGTAGCCGCGGGTGACGTTGGGACCGCGGACCTGGACGTGCCCCACGAGGCCGTCCTCGACGGCTTCGCCGGAGTCGTCGACCACCCGGATCGCGCAGCCGGGCACCGGGAAGCCGACGTCCATCAGCTCCACCGCCGGCGCCGCCGCCCCGGCGTCCACCGCGACACCGCGCGCCAGCGCCGCCCGGCTCAGCCGCAGCGGGCGGGCCAGCTCGCCCAGCGGCGGGGAGGCGACGGCCACGGTCGCCTCCGCCAGCCCGTACACCGGTTGCAGGGCGCGGGGGTCGAGCCGGGCCCGGCTCAGCTTGCCGGCGAAGGCCCGCCACACGGCCGGGGAGATCGGCTCGGCGCCGACCATGACCAGCCGGACGCTGCTCAGGTCCAGCTCGTCGAGCACCGCGTCGGGCACCCGCCGCGCGGTCAGGGCCAGGGCGAAGTTGGCGGCGGACAGGATCGTGGCGCGGTGTTTCGCGGCGGTGCGCAGCCACAGCTCGGGCCGTTTCGCGAAGGTCAGCGGGCTGAGCCGGACCTGCCGGCAGCGGACGTGCAGGGGGACGAGGTGGGTTCCGATCAGCCCCATGTCGTGGAAGTAGGGCATCCAGGTGACCACGACGTCGGCGGCGGTCGCCGCGCCGGCGCGGGCCGCCTGGTCGAGGTTGGCCGCCACGTTGCCGTGGGTCAGCTCGACGCCCTTCGGCGTGCCGGTGCTGCCGGAGGAGAACTGCAGGAACGCCAGATCGCCGGGGCCGGCCGGGACCGGTGCGGCGAGCGCGGTCGCCGCCCGCAGCACGGTGGGGGAGAGCAGGCGGGCACCGTCGAGAGCGGTGTCGCCGGCCAGCGCCGGCCGGCCGAGGTGACGCCAGACGGCGGCCAGCCGGCCCGGCTCCGGGGGCAGCGGCACCGGGACGACGCCGGCCAGGACCGCGCCCCAGAACAGCGGGAGGAACTCGGCGCTGTCGTCGGCGACCACGATCAGGGGGTCGCCGGCGGTCAGCCCCGCCGCCCGCAGGCCGCCCGCGATCCGCAGCGCGTCGGCGGCCAACCCGCCGTAGGTGGTGACCCGTTCGCCGCCGGCGCCGTCGACGTGGACGACGACCTGATCCGGTGCGTGCGCGGCGGCCCGGATCAGCACTTCGGTCAGCGTCATGGCCCGACGCTATTAGATGATCTCAACAGAACCGGCGGGATCGGGGCTCAGTAGCCGACATCGCGGCGGCGCAGGCCGGCGTAGCCGGCGCCCAGGGCCACCACGGCGAGCACGATGATCACCATCAGCGGCGTGAGCGCCAGGTCCGCCAGCGGCACCCGCGGAGTATGGGCGAACGGTGACGCGCGCTGGACCCAGCCCGGCAGGTTGAACGAGTCGGCGAAGAGGGTGACGACCGCGCAGTATCCGACGGCCACCCACCCCAGTGCGGCGGACGGTCGCGGCGCCCACCCGAGGGCCAGCACCACCAGGGCGACGATCAGCCACACCGCGGGCAGGTAGGTGAGCGCGACGCCGGTCAGCCTGGGCACTTGACCGGCGTCGGAAACCGTCAAACCGTACGCCGTGCCTTCGCCCAGGCCGAAGGCGAGCAGCGCCAGGGCGCTGCCGGTCAGGGCCACGCTGAGGTGACTGGCCAGCCAGGTCAGCCGGCTGGTGGCGGTGGCCAGGACCGGCTCCGCGCGCCCGGAGACCTCCTCGGCGCGGATCCGCAGGGCGCTGGTCACGCCGTACGCCGTCGCGATCAGGGCCGACATGCCCACGGTCAGCGCCAGATACGCGTCGACGATGTCCGCGGCGCCTCCCGGCAGGAACTCGGCGACCTCCGGGTTGTCCTGGATGTACTGCTCGATGCTGTCCGCGATCGACCCGTAGGCGACACCGAGCAGGCCGAGCCCCGCGGCCCACCCGGCCAGGCTGCCCCGCTGCAGGCGCCAGGCCAGCGCGTACGCGTTCCGCAGCGACCCGGTGGCCCGGGCCCGGCCGGGCCGGGCCGGCACCAGCCCGGCGCCGAAGTCGCGGCGTCGCTGCATGGCCACCGCGGCCGTCACCAGCAGCGCGGTGGCGCCCAGCGGGAGCAGCAGCGACCACCACCGGTCGCCGGTGTAGGGGAACGTGCGCTGGCCCCATCCGATGGGCGATGCCCAGGACAGTGCGCCGCTGCCGACATCCCCGGCGGCCCGCAGGACATACGAGGCGCCGAGGACGACGCCGACGGCCCCGTACACCGCCCGGGCGTTGGCGAAGATCTGCGCCGCGACCGCGGTGCACGCGGCGAAGGTGATGCCGACAGCGGCGGTCGCGGCGCCGAACAGCGCCGAGCCGCCGACCGGCAGGCCGGTGCCGGCCGCCGCGGCGAACACCAGGACCCCCACGGCGAGGTTGGCCAGGCCGGCCAGGGCGAGAGCCGCCGTGAGCGGGGCCTGCCGGCCCACCCGGGCCGAGCGGATCAGTTCGGCGCGCCCGGTCTCCTCCTCGGCACGGGTATGCCGGCCGACCAGAAACATGCTCATCAACGCGACCACGATCGCCACGAACGCGAAGATCTCGAACACGACCTCCCCGCCGATCGACTCCAGCAGCCGGGTCGGCCCGCTCATCGCGATCACCGCGGTGTTCGAGCCGATCGTCCGGCGCAGCCGCTCCAGAGCCTCGGGGCTGCCGTACAGGTTCTGGCTCTGTGCCGATTGCACCAGCACGAGCAGCGTGGCTCCCAGCAGCCACCACGGCAGACCGACGCGCTCCCGGCGGAGCATGAACCGCAGCAGGCCTTGGGTGCCGGTCATGGCGCCACCTTTCCCCCGGCCGTCTGCTCGTCGTCGTAGTGGCGCAGGAACAGCTCTTCCAGCGTGGGAGGGGTGCTGGTCAGGCTGCGCACCCCGAGCGGCGCGAGCCGGCGCACGATGGTGTCGAGCTGGGCGGTGTCGACGTCGAAGCGGGCGTGGTGGTCCTCGACCAGCACGTCGTGCACTCCCGGCAGGGCCTCGATGCCGGTCAGCGGCTGGACCGTCTCCACCGCGATCGAGGTGCGGGTCAGGTGCCGCAGCTCGGCCAGGGTGCCGGACTCGACGGTCCGGCCCAGCCGGATGATGCTGACCCGGTCGCACAGCGCTTCGACCTCGGCGAGGATGTGGCTGGACAGCAGCACCGTGCGGCCCTGCAGCCGCACCTCCTGGATGCACTGCTGGAACACCGACTCCATCAGCGGGTCCAGGCCCGAGGTGGGCTCGTCGAGCAGCAGCAGTTCGGCGCTCGAGGCAAGCCCGGCGATCAGGGCGACCTTCTGCCGGTTGCCCTTGGAGTAGGTGCGGGCCTTCTTGCGCGGGTCCAGATCGAAGCGCTCCAGCAGCTCGTCGCGTCTGCGCCGGTCGAGCCCGCCGCGCAGCCGGCCGAGCAGGTCGATGATCTCGCCGCCGGTGATGCCCGGCCAGAGCGTGACATCACCGGGCACGTACGCCAGCCGGCGGTGCAGGGCGACCGCGTCGCGCCACGGGTCGCCGCCGAGCATCCGCACCTGGCCGGCGTCGGGGTGGAGCAGTCCGAGCAGCACCCGGATGGTGGTGGTCTTCCCGCTTCCGTTGGGCCCCAGGAAGCCGTGCACCTCACCGGCCCGCACGGACAGATCGAGTCCGTCCAGCGCCTTGGCGCCGCCGAACGACTTGCTCAGCGCGGTGATGGAGATCGCTTCGGTCGCCGTGGTCATGCCACCTCCTCTGCTGTTTCCTCCAGGGAAGCAGAGCAAAGCGAGTAACCACCAACACGTCTGCTCAGCCGGGCTGCTGGAACGCGACCCAGCGGTGCAACAGGGCCTCCCAGGTATTCTTGCCCACCTTGCCGTCGACGGCGAGTGACCTGGACATGCGAATTGGCCATCACCGGAGTTGGCCGGCCGCCAGCCCGCTCTGCACCCGGCGGTGGAGCGCCAGGTAGCCGATGAGCACCGGGAGCATCGCGATCGTCATGCCGGCGAAGAGCCCGCTGTAGTCGCCGCGGTAGCCCTCGTGCACCGCGAGCGCGGTCAGCCCCTGCGCCAGCACCCACCGCCGCTCGGCGCCCTCGCCCTGCATGAGCACGATCGGCAGCACGTACTGGTTCCACTGGAAGAGGAAGTTGAAGATGCCCACGCTGACCAGTCCGGGGCGGGCCATCGGCAGCATCACCTGGAAGAAGAGCCGGAAGTGCCCACACCCGTCGACCATCGCGGCCTCGGCGACGGAGCTGGGCAGGGTGCGGAAGAACGCGGTCAGGAAGAAGACCGTGAACGGCAGCGAGTAGGCCGCGTACACCAGGGTGAGGCCCGGCAGCGTGCCCAGCAGGCCGAGGTTGCGCACCACGAAGAAGAGCGGCACGAGCGCCAGGAAGACCGGGAACATCATGCCGCTCACGAAGGCGAAATACACGATCCGGGCGCCGCGGAACCGGTAGCGGGCCAGCACGTACGCGGCCATCGCGCCGAGCAGCATGGTGAGCACCAGCGCGCCGGTCACCACGATCGCGCTGTTGAGGAAGTACCGGCCGATGTGCGCCTCGTTCCAGGCGCGGGCCCAGTTCTCCCACCGGATCCGCGCCGGCAGCCCCCACGGTTCGGTGAGGATCTCGGTGTCGCTCTTGAACGAGCTGAGCACCGCCCAGAGCAGCGGCAGCGTGGTCAGCAGCGCCCAGCCGATCAGGAAGCCGTGGGCGAGGACCGGGAAGGCCCGGTCGCCGCCGGAGGTCCGACGCATCTACATTTCCACCCGGTCGCGCCGGGTCACCCGCAAGAACATCGCCGCGACCGACAGCGTCAGGAAGAACAGGGCCACGCCGATGGCCGAGGCGTAGCCGAACTGCGAGTCGGTGAACGCCGTCTTGTAGAGCCGCAGGCCCACGACGTCGGACGAGTAGCCGGGGCCGCCGTCGGTGACGATCTGCGCCACGGCGAAGCCGTCGATCGCGAGGATCGCCAGGTATACCCAGGCCACCTGGATGGTGTCCCACAGCAGCGGGACGGTGACCCGGAAGAGGGTGGTGGCGCGGGTCGCGCCGTCGAGCAGGGCCGCCTCGTAGATGTCGCGGGGTATGGACTGCATCGCGGCGCTGAACAGCACCACGTAGAACCCCACGTTGCTCCAGAGCAGGACCAGCGCGAGGCACCAGAACGCGAACCGCGGGTCACCCAGCCATGGCCGGGCCAGCGCGTCCAGCCCCACCGCGCGCAGGGCTCCGTTGATCAGCCCGCTGTTCGGCGCGTACATCTCCTTCCACAGCACGCCGACGATCGCCACCGACAGCACCTGCGGGAAGAAGTAGACGACGCGATAGACGGCCGCGCCGCGTACCCCCTGCACGCCCGCCCGGTCCCGCCGGCCGCCGACGCTGATCATCGAGGCGAGGAACAGCCCGAGCAGGATCGTCGCCACCGGCAGCAGCGCCAGCAGCAAAGCGTTGTGCCGCAACGCGTTCCAGAACGTGCCGTCGCCGAACAGCCGCCGGAAGTTGTCCAGGCCGATGAACTCGTACTCCGGCGACAGCCCGCCCCAGTCCGTCGCCGAGATCTGGAACGCCTGCGCGTACGGCGACACCACGAAGACGCCGTACAGCAGCAGCGGCGGCACCAGAAACGTGGCGATGAACAGTCGCTTGCCACGCACTGTCAGGTCCGCTTGTACTTCTTGATCGATGCGTCTTTCGCTATCCCGTCGGCCGCCTGCTGGCACCTGTCGACCCACTGGGCGGAGTTGATGCGCTTGCTGAACAGGTCGGCGCAGGCCGCGTCGACCAGGGTGCGCTCCAGCTTGCGGTAGTAGGAGTTGTACAACCAGGTGAAGGTGTTGGGACCGGCCGCGTCGATCAGCTTGGTGACCGAGGCGAGACCCGGCGACAGGTCGAGGCCGGCGGTGGACCCGGCGACGCACGGGAGGCTGCTGGTCTTGCGGGTGAAGTCCGAGGCGCCCTGCCGCGACAGCATGACCCGGAGGTATTCCAGCCCGCCCCGCAGGTTTCCCGCCTTGGCCGGCACCACGAACGCCTCGCTGCCGCTGCCCCGGAACGCCTCGAACGGCAGCTTGTCGCCGGCGGTGAGGCTGGGCGTGGGCGCCACGGCGATCCGGAAGCCGGGCGGGGTGACCGCCTTCTGCTCGTTCTCCAGCCACGAACCGCAGGAGATGAACGCGGCCTTGCCCCGGGACCACTCGGTCTGCGACTGGATGTGGTCCATTCCCGAGGCGCCGGGCTGGAGAAACCCGTCGACGGCCAACTGGTAGTACGCGTCGGCGGCGGCCCGGACCGCCTCGTGCCGCCAGGCGCCGGGCTCCAGGTTGTCGATCGCCTTGAGCACGTCGACACCGCCGAGCTTGGCGGCCGCCGAGAGGATCGGCCAGCTCATGTAGCGGGAGTGCTTGCCCTGGTACGTCCACGGGGAGATGCCGGCCGCCTTGATCCGCCGGCACAGCGCGATCATCTCGTCCCAAGTCTTCGGGTACTGCCAGCCGCGCTCGGTGAACAGCTTCTCCGAATACCAGATGCCGTAGGCGGAGTACGCGTAGTTGAGGGACAGGAACTTGCCGTCGTAGGAGCCGGCCTCGATGGTTCCGGGCCGCAGCGTGTCCTTGACCGGCACCTTGGGATCGTCGAGGCTGGGCGCGGCGAGCACCTCGCCGAGGTCGGCGAGCGCGCCCTGGGACACCAGCGCGTTGAAGTCGATCTGGCTGCCGCCGGAGTTGTTCACCACGTCCGGCGGGTCGCCGGCCACGAACCGCGGCTGCAACGTCTCGGCGATCTGCTGGGTGGCCGAGTGCTTGACCGACGCCTGGGGAAACCGCTCCTTGTACATCGCCTCGTGCGCCTTGGCGTACTCCTCGCCGAGGCCGCCGTTGAAGATGACCACCTCGAGCGGCGCGTCCTGCTTGACCCCCAGCGGGTTGGCGGCGTTCGCCTCGCCCTTCGCGCCCTCCTTGTCGCTGTCGCCGCCCATCGCGCAACCGGTGAGCGCGCCCGTGCCGGCGAGGGCACCCACCGCCGCCGCGCCGTGCAGCAGCCCGCGCCGGGTGATCGTCTGTGCCTCCAACATCAACACCTCTCTATGGGCCAACCCGTAGGATGAATGTTTCCTTCGCTACTTTCAAGAGAGCGGAAACTTATTGCCAGAATTCGGCGACCCGGGTACCTTCGGGAGCCATGCGAACGCGTCCGCTCGCTTCGACCGTGGCCCTCACGGTTCTCGTCGCCCTGGGTGTCACGCTCCCGGCCGCCCCGGCCGGCGCCGCGCGTTTCGCATCGTCAGCGGTCGACCGGCTGCTGGCCCGGATGACGCTGCCGCAGAAGGTCGGCCAGCTCTTCACCACCTACGCCTACGGCAACGACGCTGAGGCGCCGACCGCCGCGGACGCCGCCGCGAACCGCGGCCTCTACGGGGTGGACACCCCGGCGCAGGTCGTCGCGAAATACCACCTCGGCGGCGTCATCTACTTCGCCTGGACGAACAGCCTCCAGTCACCGCGCCAGCTCGCCGGGCTCGGCAACGGGCTCCAGGCCGCCGCCACCGCCAGCGGCGCGGGCGTCCCGTTGATGATCTCGACCGACCAGGAGCACGGCGTGGTGTCCCGGCTGCCGGCGCCGGCCACCCAGTTCTCGGGCGGCATGGCGCTGGGCGCCGGCCGCAGCGTGCTCGACGCGTTCAGCACGGGTCAGGTCACCGGCCGCGAGTTGCACGCGGTGGGCATCGGCCAGGCGTGGGCGCCGGTGGCCGACGTCAACGTCAACGCGGCCAACCCGGTCATCGGCGTACGCTCGTTCGGCAGCGACCCGGCACTGGCCGCCCGCCTCACCGCCGGCCAGGTGCTGGGGCTGCAACGCGGCGCGAACACGTCGGCGGCCGCGAAGCACTTCCCCGGTCACGGCGACACGAGCACCGACAGCCACACCGGACTTCCGGTCATCAGCCACACCCGCGACGAATGGTCCCGCATCGACGCGCCGCCGTTCCGCGCCGCGGTCGCGGCCGGGGTGGACGCCGTCATGAGCGCGCACATCGTGGTGCCGGCGCTCGACCCCTCCGGCGACCCCGCCACGCTGTCGCGGCCCATCATCACCGGCCTGCTGCGCGGTGAACTCGGCTACCAGGGCGTGGTGGTCACCGACTCGCTGGCGATGGCCGGCGTGCGACAGAAGTACGGCGACGACCGGGTGCCGGTGCTGGCGCTCAAGGCCGGCGTCGACATGCTGCTGATGCCGCCGAGGCTCGACGTGGCGTTCGACGCGGTGCTCGGCGCCGTCGCCTCCGGCGAGCTCAGCGAGGCCCGCATCGACGAGTCGGTGCGCCGGATCCTGCGGCTCAAGCAGCGGCGCGGCCTGCTGTCCTGGACGCCGCTCGACCCGGCCGCCGCCGAGCGCGTGGTCGGCCGGGCGTCGCACCGGCGGGTGGCGCAGGACGTCACCGACCGCACGGTCACGGCGATCCGCAACGACGCGGGTCTGCTGCCCTACGCCGGCGCCGGTAGGTCGGTGCTCGTCGCCGGATGGAATTCCAGCACCTACAACAACGTGCCGGCCCTCGCCGCCTCGCTGACCATTCGGGGGGCCAGCGCGACGGCACTCGCCACCAATCTGCCCACCGATGCGAAGATCGCCGAGGCGGTCGCCGCGGCCGGCACGCATGACCTCACCGTGGTGCTCACGTCGAAGGCGTGGGACGCGGCGGTCAGCGATCCGGGCGGCCGCCAGCAGGCGCTGGTTCGGGCACTGGTGGCGACGGGACGCCCGGTCGTGGTGGTCGCGGTGCGCGATCCGTACGACATCGCCCACCTGCCGGGCGTCACCACCTACCTGGCGACCTACAGCTACACCGCGGTCGCGATGGAGTCGCTGGCGCGGGTGCTGTTCGGCGTCACCGCGCCGCGCGGAAAGCTACCGGTCGCGATCCCCACGGCAGACCTGTCCACCGACCTGTACCCGCTCGGCCACGGCCTGCGCTGGGCCGTGGGATGAGCGAACCGGGCAGGCGCCGCCGGCAGGCGGCGCCGCTACCTGCTCTCATCCAGGCCGGGCTCGTGATCGCGCTCGGCACGCGCGCCGCCGGTCAATCGCGCGTGCACGGCATCCGGCACCGGGCCGCCGGTCAGCCGGGCGACGGCCATCGCGGCCGCGCCGCTGGCGCCGTCGACCGCCTCGCGTGGCTCGGCGCCGGTCCGTGCCACGACGCCGGCCCGCACGGCCCGGGCCACCGGCCCGGGCGACAGCAGCACCGACCCGGCCAGCACCACGGCGCCGCCGGCCGGCGGCTCGACGGTGTCGAAGGTGCGCAGCAGCTTCGCGACGGCGGCATCGGTGATCCGCCGCGCGACGGGGTCACCCGCGTCGGCGATGGCGCTCACCGCCGGCGCCAGCTGACCCAGCGCCGCCGGTGGTCTGGCGAAGCCGGCCGCGAGCAGGGCCTGGGCGAGTTCCTCGCGCTCGGCGCGGGAGAGCGCGTCTGGTTCGCCGGCGGGACGTCCGGCCGTCAGCCACTCGCACGCCTTACCCACCAGCGCGGTCGGCTCGCCCCGGCCGTCCAGCGCCGCGAGCGCCGCGCGCAGCGCCCGGATGCCGATCCAGACCGCCGAGCCCTCGTCGCCGAGCAGCCACCCGTAGCCGTCGCAGCGGCGCTCGAGCACGCCGCCGGCGAACCGCGCGGCCAGCGCGCCGGTGCCGGAGAGCAGGAGCACGCCGCCGGGGTCGGCCGTGCCCGCGGCGAAGGCCACCTCCAGGTCGGTCACCGCGATGATCTCGCCGGTCAGCCCGGCACGGGTCCAGGCCCGCGTCGCGGCGGCCCGGAACACAGCCTGACCGGCGCCGGCCGACCCGGCGGCACCGAGCACGCCGAGCCGCACGGTCGCCGCGTCCGTCGTCGCCAGAGCGCCCTCGAGCGCGGCGCCGATCGTGTCGGCCAGCTCCCCGCCGCTGCTGTTCTGGTTCGCGCCGCCGGCCGCGCCCCGGCCCACCACGACGCCGTCGAGCGTCGCCAGCACGCACCGGGTGGTCGTCGCGCCCGCGTCGACTCCCACCACCAACATTCGGCTCATAGTCGGGTCACCGTACCGGGCACCGGTCCAACCGAAGGAAACTCTCGTCCATGACAGGCAGGAGGCGCAGCGCGCCGAGTATCCCCGCGTCGGCCGAGCCGGCCACGGATCCCACGGTCGCCGACCGCTCACCCACGACCGTACGCGCCCGCGGCCTCCTACCCTCGTTGTCGCCGGCCGAGCGACGAGTGGCCAGGGTCGTCATCGACGAGGCGGCCACCGCGGCCCAGCTCACTATCACCGAGCTCGCCGACCGAGCCGGGGCCTCCGAGGCCACGGTGATCCGGTTCTGCCGGACGCTGGGCTTCGGCGGCTACTCCGAGCTGCGGCTCACGCTCGCCGCCGAGGCCGGCCGGGCGTACGAGGCCACGGCCGCCGGCGAATCGGTCGGCAGCGACATCAGCGAGACCGACGGGCTCGCCGAGGTGGTCAAGAAGATCGCCTTCGCCGACGCGCGCGCGGTCGAGGAAACCGCCAGGCAGATCGACATCGCGGTGCTGGCGCAGGTGGTCGACATCGTGGTGGGCGCGCGGCGGGTGACCATCTACGGCGTCGGCGCGAGCGCCTTCGTCGCCGCCGACTTCCAGCAGAAGCTGCATCGCATCGGCCTCATCGCGTACGCGTGGAGCGACATGCACATGGCACTCACCAGCGCCGCCCTGCTCGACGAGCGGGACGTGGCGTTCGGCATCTCGCACACCGGGACGACGATGGACACCATCGAGGCGTTCACCCACGCTGGCCGGCGCGGTGCGCGGACGGTCGCCCTGACGAACTTTCCCAAGTCGCCGATCACCCGGGTCGCCGACCTGGTGCTCACGACGGCGGCTCGGGAGACGACGTTCCGGTCCGGCGCGATGGCCAGCCGGCTCGCCCAGCTGACCGTCATCGACTGCGTGTTCGTCGGCGTGGCCCAGCGGACCTACCGGGAGACGAGGGCGGCGCTCGACGCCACCTACGAGGCGGTGAGCGGCCGGCGGGTCGTGCCCGACCGGTGGCGCGGATGACGGCCGTGGACGGCCGGCGGCTGGCGCGGACGGAGGAACGCAACCCACGCAGCACGTCGATCGACCGGATGTCGACCATCGACCTGCTCAGGGTCATCAACACCGAGGATCACGGTGTGCCGGTCGCGGTGGCCGAGGTCCTGCCGGTCCTCGCGATCGCGGTCGACCTCGCGGTCGAGGCGCTTTCCGGCGGCCACCGGATCCACTATGTCGGCGCGGGCACCTCGGGGCGGATCGCCGTGCTGGACGCGGCGGAGCTGATACCCACGTTCGGCCTGGAACCGGGCCGGGTGGTGGCGCACATCGCCGGCGGAACGCACGCGCTGACCAACCCCTCGGAGGACGCGGAGGACGACGAGGAGGCGGGCGTGGCGGCGGTCAGCGGCGTCGTCGCGGGCGACGTCGTGGTCGGAGTGACGGCCAGCGGGCGCACCCCGTACGTCAGGGCCGCGCTGGCCGTGGCCCGCGCGAAGGGGGCCCGCACCGTGCTGGTGTCGGCGAACCCGGCCTCGCCGATCGGCGCCGCCGTGGACGTGCACGTGGCACCGGACACCGGGCCGGAGGTCCTCACCGGGTCCACCCGGATGAAGGCCGGCACCGCGCAGAAGCTCGTGTTGAACGCGTTCTCCACGGCGGCGATGGTGCGGCTCGGCCGCACCTACTCCAACCTCATGACCGACATGCTCGCCAGCAACGACAAGCTGCGCGACCGCCAGCTGCGGATCCTGGCCGAGGCCACGGGCGCCGGCGTCGACCGCTGTCGGCAGGCCTTCGGCGTGGCCGGCGGCGACGCGAAGGTGGCGCTGGTGACGCTGATCGCGGGAACGAGCGTCGAGCGCGCCCGGCAGGTGCTGGCCGAGGCTCGCGGCCACGTCCACGTGGCCCTGCGCATGCTCGACGCCTGCGGCACGTAGGGGGTGTCCGCCGGATCAGCTGAGCAGTGTGGTGATGGTGTCGGCGTCCGCCGGCCGGGTGTAGTGGAATCCCTGGCCGTGGTCGCAGCCGAGCTCGTGCAGGAGCTGCTCGTGCGCGGCTGTTTCGATGCCCTCGCTGGTGACGCTGATGTCGAGGTGGTGGCACAGCCAGATGAGGGTGTGCAGCACGGCGCGGCGGGTGTGGTCGTCGGGGTGGCGTGGCAGCAGTTCGGCGGCGAGTTTGACGGTGGTGATGGGCAGGTCGGGCAGGCTGGCGAAGGTGGAGTAGCCGGTGCCGAAATCGTCGATGGCCAGTCGGACACCGAGCCCGGCGAGGCGGTGCAGCACGTCGTGGTGGGCGCCGACGGCAGCGGACTCGGTGATCTCGAGTTGCAGGTTTTCGGCGGGTAGCCGGCTGGCGCGCAGGGTGGCGTCGATGTCGGCGACCAGGCCGGGGTCGGCGAGTTGCCGTGGGGACAGGTTCACGCTCACGATCAGGCCGGGGCGGCGGGTCTGCCAGCGGGCGCCGTGGGCGCAGGCCTGCGCGAGCAGGTGATGGCCCAGGGGGTGGATGAGCCCGGTCTGTTCGGCCAGGCCGATGAAGTGCCGTGGGCTGAGCAGACCGTCGGGGCGGTGCCAGCGGGCGAGAGCTTCCACGCCGACGATGCGCCGGTCGTGGAGGCGGTGCAGGGGCTGGAAGTGCGTCACGAACTCGCCGCGTTCCAGGGCGGCGGGCATCGCCGCGGCCAGCCGGTGCCGGTAGAGGTCGCTCGCGGCCCGGCCGGGGTCGAACACGGCCAGGTCGCGGTGGTCCTGGCGGGCGTTGTGCAGGGCCAGGTGAGCGTCGCGCAGCCAGCCATCGGGTTGGGTTCGGGCCGCCGGGCCCTCCAGGACGCCGGCGGTGCAGGTGAGGTGAAGGTCGTGGTCGTCGACCTTGATCGGTATCCGCAGCAGCTGCCTGGCCTGGTCGGCGATCTTGACGACCTCGTCGACGCTGGTCGTGCCGGCCAGCACGAACGCGAACTGGTCGTCGGCCGGGTGCGCGACCACGTGGCGGCTCTCGGCGGCGAGGCTGTGCAGGCGGGCGGCCACGGCTCGGAGCAGCCGGTCGCCGTGTTCGTGGCTGAGGGCGTCGTTGATCTCGGTGAACCGGTCGATGGCGAGCAGGCACACCCCGATCCGGTCGGAATGTTGTCGCACGGCGAGGGCGGCGAGGTCCTTGCGCAGCCCGGCGCGGTTCCGCAGCCCGGTCCGCGGGTCGTGCAGCAGCGAGTGGCTCAGCTGTTCCTGCAGGCTGGCCAGCTCGGCGTGCCAATGGGTGCGGTACGCGGCGTTGATCTGCTCCGCGGCCGCGACGGCGGCGTGCCGTTGCGCACCGGTGAACCCGGTCGCGAGGTGGGCGAGCAGGTCCCGGACCCGCGCTTCGAGGTCCCGGCCGGAATCGCCCAGCACGTGTGGCAGATGCTCGCCCAGCAGGGTGAGGGTGGTGCCGAGGACCTCCGGTGCCGTCATCCGCCACTGCACCAGCTGGGCGCCGAACCGGTCACCGATGCCCGGATCGAACGGCTCCGCCGTGACGGCGATGATGATCTGCGACAGCAGGTCCTGCAGGGCGAGGCGCGCCCGCGCCCGCGGGCCGGGCACGAAGGCGCCGCTCGTGACGCCCTGTAGCCAGAGCCGGGCCAGCGTGGCCACCGCATCACCGTCGGGGCCGCCGCAGGCGTCAGGGTCCCCCATGTGCGTCGTTCCCCTCATGGACGTAACGCCGGGCATCCTCGTGTCGGCCGCAGGATTATTGCCGTCATCTCCGGTCGTCGGCCACTCACACCAAGGCGGGATTTCCAGCCCGCGGCAGCCGAGATCACCTGCCGGGATGTCCTGGTCGCAGCCCAGGAGACGGCGGTTGGCCCGGGCAGCCGGGCGGCCCGGGCGGGTGCCCCAACCGCACAAACGGACAGGCTCAGATCACCCGCCCGGGTCGCTTCGCCGGCCGAGGCGACTACCGCCTGCGGGCGACAGCGACCAACCCGGCGTGCTGTTCCGGGTCGTCGGTTTCGTCCGGTTCGGGCCGCCAACTCGGCGCGGCGACCAGGCCCGGCTCCAGCAGGTCGAACCGTTCGTCGATCAGCGCCGCCACCTCGTCACGACTGCGGATCGTGCCCGGCGTCGGGGTGCGCTCGTACAGTTTGCGGGCGGCCTCCTGTGCCGCGCGTCCTTGTTCGGTGTTCGCCGGCACCGCGTGCGAGACGACCAGATAGCTGCCCGGCGCGAGCACGTCGGTGATCCGCGAGATGATGGTGGCCGGCTGGTCGCTGTCGGGGATGAAATGCAAGACGGCCACCAGCAGGACGGCGATCGGCTGGGAGAAGTCAAGCAACTCCTGGACCTGCCGGTGATAGAGGATCGCGTCCAGGTCTCGAAGATCCGCCTCGATGGCGCGGGCGAGCCGGTTGCCGGACAGCAGGGCGCGGCTCTGCTGCACGGCGATCGGATCCTTGTCGACATACACCACCCGCGCCCGCGGATTCGCGTCCTGCGCGACCTCGTGCACATTGCCCAGCGTCGGAATCCCGGAACCGACGTCCAGGAACTGGGTGACGCCGGCGGCGACCAGCTCCCGGACCGCGCGCCCGAGGAACGCGCGGTTCGCGCGGGCCATCGCCGCCGCGTTCGGCATCGCCTTCGCCGTCTGGTCCCAGAACGCCCGGTCCACCGCGAAGTTGTGCACCCCGCCCAGCGCGTAGTCGTACACCCGGGACGCGTCCGGCACGGTGACGTCGACACCCTCCGGCACCCAGTCAGGGGAATCCGTCATCGCGCAACCTCCTACCACCGGCCCTGTCCACCGTAACGAATGACAACCGATACACGTTGGTAACGAACCGGTAACGAAGCCTTCACTTGCGGAGATGTGATCGGTCACACTCCATGTGACCGATCACATTGAAGATCGTCTTTGCCTGCTCTGCATGAGGTCCGCAGCTTTCCTGCCGCTCCGTGCGTCAGCAGCGACTTTCCCGAGAAGGAAGCGACGGTATGAGATCAAGATCGAGAATGACAGCGATGTGCGGCGTCGCGTTGCTGGTCGCCGCGCTGGCGACGGCGCTGCCGGCCGGACCGGCCAGCGCCGCGCCGTCGCAGCTCACGGTGGATCTGTCGGCGAACACGGGCGCGCTGCGGTACGGCGCGACCGGATTCCTGTACGGCCTCGGCGACGAGGGAATTCCGAACGAGACCATGCTGAGCGCGCTCCGGCCGCAGGTCGCCGCCCAGAAGGCGCCGGACGGCCTGCAGCACCCGAACGGGGACGCGCTGCGGGTGGCGCCGATGTTCAAGCGGGCCGGCGGCCGGCACATCGAGATCTATCTGCAGGACGTCTATCCGAGCTGGCCGTATGACAACCTGGGGCTCACCGACTATCTGGGCAAGGTGGACACGATCGCCCGCAAGGTGGTCGCCGACCCCAACCGCGCCTTCTTCGTGTACGTGCCGTTCAACGAGCCGGACTGGATCTGGTACAGCGGCCAGATCACCGGCCGGTTCCTGAACGACTGGCGCACCGTGGTCCAGCGGATCAAGTCGATCGACCCGAGCGCGCGCATCGCCGGGCCGGGCTTCACCCACTACATGCCGACCGAGATGCGCGCGTTCATGACGTTCGCGAAGAACAACAACGTGCTGCCCGACACGGTCACCTGGCACGAGCTGGGCGACGACTTCTTCGCCAACTGGGACAGCCACTACAACAACTACCGCCAGATCGAGCGGGATCTCGCCATCGGCGCCCGCCCGATCACCATCGACGAGTACGCCCGGCAGAGCGGCGATCTCGGCGTGCCGGGCAACCTGGTGCAGTACGTGGCCAAGTTCGAGGCCAGCAAGGTCGACGCGTGCCTGGCCTACTGGACCACCGCGGGCGGGCTCAACGACCTGGTGACCCGCAACAACCAGGCCACCGGCGGCTGGTGGCTGTACAAGTGGTACGGCGAGCTGACCGGCAACACGGTCGCCGTCACACCCCCGGCGGTCGGCGGCTCGCTGCAGGGCCTGGCCGCTGTGGACTCGGGCAAACAACAGGCGCGCGTCGTCTTCGGCGGCAACAACCCGGTCACCGGCACGTACGACACCAACGTCGTCGTGCGCGGCCTGGGGTCGGCGCCGTTCCTCGGCAGCACCGTGCACGCCACCGTGTGGGGTGTGGACAGCTCGGGCCAGAACCCGTCGACCGGGCCGTTCCTGGTGACCGAGGGGGACTACGCCGCCAGCGGCGGGCAGTTCACCCTCCCGCTCACCGGGCTGCGCGGCTCGGCCGCCTACCACGTGATCATCACACCGAACAAGGATCTGTCCGCCGCCGGCGGCGCGTCCCGCTACCAGGCCGAATACGCGCGCCTCGACGGCGGGGCCCGGGTCACCTATGGCAGCAACACCGGCTACTCCGGCACGTACTTCACCGAGGGATACGGCGCCAGCAGCACCGCGAGCACGAAGTTCGTGGTGACGGTTCCGGCGGACGGCTACTACAACGTCGGCCTGCGCTACTCGGCCGGCCCGTACTCCGGCGCACCGGCCAACCGGTCGATCAGGCTGCGGCTCAACGGCTCCGACCTGACCGACCTGGCGCTGCCCGGCACCGCGGACTGGAACACCTGGAACACCGCGACCACCAGGGTGTTCCTGCCGGCCGGCGTCAGCCGGCTGGAGGCCAACGCATATGCCGGTGACGATCGCGACGCGGTCAACCTGGACTACGTCGACGTCGCGGCCACCAGCGGCACGATCACCGCGTACGAGGCCGAGGCGAGCGGGAACACCCTGTCCGGAACGGCCGTGCGGGGCAGCAACTCCGGTGCCTCCGGCGGCCAGCAGGTCGGGTTCATCGGCGCCGGCGCCGGCAACACCCTGCGGTTCAACAACGTCACCGTGCCCACCGCGGGCCGCTACCGGATGGTGGTCGCCTACGCCAACGCCGAGGTGGTCGGCGAGCACCAGTACAACAACAACATCGTCGACCGGGGCGCCGACATCAGCGTCAACGGCGGCACCGCGCGGCGAACCTACTTCCGCAACACGCTGAGCTGGACGACCTTCCGCACCACTGTGGTCGACGTGGACCTCGTGGCGGGAGCCAACGCCATCACCTTCGGCAACTCCACCGCCTACGCACCGGACATCGACCTCATCCGGATAGCCGCCCCGATCGGATAGCGGGACGGGCCTGCCGTGGCGCTCCGCGGCAGGCCCGGCTCATCGTGGCCCCGCGGGGGCCAGCCTTGACACGGTCTCCCTGGGCGTTGCCGGATCGGGCAGGTTGGGCGGTGCCCGCTACCGCACAGCAGCTAGGGAGTTGACATGGACCTGGGACTGACCGGCCGTACCGTGATCGTGACCGGGGCCTCCGGCGGCATCGGCCGCCACATCGCGACGGGGTTCGCCGCCGAGGGCGCCGACGTGGTCCTCACCTACCGGGCCAACCGGTCCGACGCCGAGCAGGTGGCCAAGGAGATCGGCGACCGGGCACTGCTCGTCCCGTACGCGATGGACGACCCGGACGCCGCCGGAGCGCTGGTCGAGGCGGCCCTGGCCTGGACCGGGCGGATCGACGTGCTGGTCAACAACGCCGTGCACTGGGGCAGCACCGGCGGGCCCGTGGACCGGCCGTTCGAGGCCGTTCCCGACGCCGACTGGCTGGCCACGCTGCGCCACAACGCCGAGGGCGCGCTGCGGCTCAGCCGGGCGGTCGCGCCGGTCCTGCGCGACCGCCGCTGGGGCCGCCTGGTGCACATCTCGTCGAACCTCGCCGTCGACGGCATGGCGGGCTCGGAGTACTACGCGGCCGCCAAGGCGGCGCTGCACGGCTTCAGCCGCTCGGCGGCGTTCTCGCTGGGCCGCGACGGCGACATCCTGAGCAACGTGGTCATGCCGGGCCTGACCCGTACGGACACCAACGCCGCGATCGCCGACGAGTACGGCCACCACTTCAGCGCGCTCGCGCCCATCGGCCGGCTGCTCGGCGCGGCTGAGGTCGCCGGCCCCGTCGTCTATCTGGGCTCGGCCGCCAACACCGGCATCACCGGGCAGGTGATCTCCGTGACCGGCGGGGTCTGACCCGGCGGCTGGCGAGATCTTTGCGGCCGGTGTCATTGTGGCCAGATGAATCATCGGGTCGCGGTGCTCGTGCTGGACGGCGCGAAACCGCTCGACGTGGGCATTCCCGCGCAGGTGTTCGCCAACCGGCCGACCATGCCGTACCAGGTGTTCGTGTGCGGGGCCGCGCCCGGGCCGGTGGCCGGCGGGGACGGGCTGTCGTACCACGTGGCCGAGGGGATCGAGGCGTTCGAGCACGCCGACACGATCTTCATCCCGGGCTATCGGGCGCCGGCCACCACCGAGCCGCCGGCCGCGGTCGTCGCCGCGCTCCGGGCCGCGCACCGGCGCGGCACCCGGCTCGCGGCCATCTCGACGGGCGCGTTCGCGCTCGCGGCGACCGGCCTGCTGGACGGCAAGCGGGCAACAACCCACTGGCACTACACGAGGGCCCTCGCCGAGAAGCACCCGCTGGTGCGAGTCGACGCGAACGTGCTGTTCGTGGACGAGGGGGAGGTGCTGACCTCGGCCGGCGCGGCGTCCGGCATCGACCTGTGCCTGCATCTGGTGCGGCGGGACCATGGCGTCGGGCTCTCCAACATCGTGGCCCGCCGCCTGGTCGCGGCGCCCTACCGCAGCGGCGGCCAGGCCCAGTACGTGCCCCGCAGCGTCCCCGAACCGCTCGGCGACGTGTTCGCCGGCACCCGCGAGTGGGTCCTGGCCCGGCTGGCCGAGCCACTCACCCTGGCGGCGCTGGCCGGCAACGCCCGGGTGTCGGCGCGCACGTTCTCCCGGCGGTTCGTGGCGGACACCGGATACACGCCGATGCAGTGGGTGCTGCGCGCCCGCGTCGATCTGGCCCGCGAACTGCTCGAACTCACCGACCTCGGGGTGGAGCAGATCGCCGCACGGGTCGGTCTCGGCACCGCCGCCAACCTGCGCCTGCACTTCCAGCGCATCCTCGGCACCTCGCCGACGGAGTACCGCCACACGTTCTCTTCTTGATCTTGATGGCGAGATCCTTGCGCATGGTGGCTGTCAAGCCACTGTCGTCGGCCGGCCGGGTCGCCGACGATGAAGCCATGACTCGCATCGCCGTCAATGGATTCGGCCGCATCGGACGCAACACCCTGCGAGCCCTGCTGCAGCGCGACAGCAAGCTCGAAGTGGTGGCGATCAACGACCTCACCGCCCCGGAGACCCTCGCGCACCTGCTCAAGTACGACAGCACGCTGGGACGTCTCGGCCGCCCGGTCGAGGTCGCCGGCGCCGACCTCGCGGTCGACGGCCACCGGATCCGGGTGTTCGCCGAGCGCGACCCGGCCGCCCTGCCCTGGGCCGAGCTCGACGTCGACATCGTGCTGGAATCCACCGGCCGCTTCACCGCCGCCAAGGCCGCCCGGGCCCACCTGGACGCCGGTGCCCGGCGGGTGCTGGTGAGCGCGCCCTCCGACGGCGCCGACGTCACGCTGGCCTTCGGCGTCAACACCGACGCGTACGATCCGGCGCGGCACCTGATCGTCTCCAACGCGTCATGCACGACGAACGCGCTGGCGCCGCTGGCGTCGGTGCTGGACGACCTGGCCGTCATCGAACACGGCTTCATGACCACCGTGCACGCGTACACGCAGGAACAGAATCTGCAGGACGGACCGCACCGCGATCCGCGCCGCGCTCGCGCGGCCGCGGTGAACATCGCACCCACCACGACCGGCGCCGCCAAGGCGATCGGCAAGGTCCTGCCGCGGCTCGACGGCAAGCTCACCGGCGACTCGATCCGGGTGCCGGTGCCGGTGGGCTCGCTGGTGGAGCTGAACACCACGGTCGCCCATGAGGTGAGCCGCCACGAGGTGCTGGCGGCATACCGCGCCGCGGCCGGCGGCGCGCTGCACGGCATCCTCGAATACACCGACGAACCGCTCGTCTCCAGCGACATCACCGGCAACCCGGCCTCGGCCGTCTTCGACGCCGCGCTCACCCGCGTCGACGGCCGGCACGTCAAGGTGGTGGCCTGGTACGACAACGAGTGGGGTTTCGCCAACCGGGTCATCGACACGCTCGAGCTGATGGCCGCCTCGTCGCGGTAGTCCGCGCACCGGACCGGCGGTCACCCGAGTGCGGCCGCCCGGGCCTCGAACAGCTCGCGTTCCCGGGCGTTGCGGGTCATCCCGGCGGCGCGTTCGAACTCCTGCCGGGCCTCGGCGGTGCGGCCCAGCCGGGCCAGCAGGTCGCCGCGGACCGCCGGCACCAGCGGATAGTTCGGCAGCACCAGGGCGTCGACGATCTCCAGCCCACGGGCGGGGCCGTGGGCGTTGCCGACCGCGACCGCCCTGTTGAGCTCCACCACCGGTGAGGGCGAGACGTGGGCCAGCACCGCGTAGAGCGCCGCGATCCGCTGCCAGTCGGTCTCCTCGGCGCGCGTCGCGCGGGCGTGGCAGGCCGCGATGGAGGCCTGCAGGGCGTACGGCCCGAAGGTGCCCTCGGCCCGGTCGAGCGCCGCCAGGCCCCGCCGGATCAACAGCCGGTCCCAGCGCCGCCGATCCTGGTCCGGCAACAGGATCGGGGCGCCGTCCGGGGCGGTGCGCGCCGCGATCCGCGACGCCTGGAGCTCCATCAGGGCCACCAGCCCGTGCACTTCCGGCTCGCGGGGCGCCAGCGTGGCCAGCAGCCGGCCCAGGCGCAGCGCCTCGTCGCAGAGGGTGGGCCGCGTCCAATCGTCGCCGGCCGTCGCCGCGTACCCCTCGTTGAAGATCAGGTAGACGACCTCGAGCACCGACGCCAGCCGCTCGGCGGCCTCGGCCGGCGGCGGCAGCTCGATGGGCACCCGCTTCTCGGTGAGCCTCCGCTTGGCCCGGGTGATGCGCTGGCCGACCGCGGACTCCGGGACCAGGTAGGCCCGGGCGATCTCGTCGGTGGTGAGCCCGCCCAGCAGCCGGAGGGTGAGGCCGACCCGCGACTCGGTCGACAGCACCGGATGACAGGTGGTGAAGATGAGCCGCAGCAGGTCGTCGCCGATGTAGTCGTCCAGTTCGGCGGCGAGGTCGGGCTCGTCCGCGTCCGGTGCCGCTCGCCCGATCTCCTGCAGCTTCCGCTGATACCGGCCCTGCCGGCGCACCAGGTCGATGGCGCGGTGCTTGGCGGTGGCCATCAGCCAGGAGCCCGGATGGTCCGGAACCCCGGTGACCGGCCACTGTTCGAGGGCGATGACGAAGGTGTCCTGCGCCAGCTCCTCGGCCAGCCCGACGTCGTGGACGATGCGGGCGAGGCCGGCGATGATCCGGGCGGACTCGATGCGCCACACCGTCTCCACGACGCGGCGAGGATCGGCAGCTGTCACAGCCACCGATCCTCGCACCCGGCCGGTCGCCGGGTCGTCAGGCCGGGCTACCGAAATCCTCGGGGCCGAAGACCTTCAGCACGTCTGCCTGCCCCTCCCAGCCGTCCCACAGGTCCCGGTGCAGCTTCAGGAACCGGGAGGCCCACTCCACCGCTTCCTGGCGGGTCCGCACCTCGTACAGGGCGTAGCTGATGGTCTCCTTGGCCTCGGCGAACGGGCCGTCGGTGACGCTGAGCCGGCCGCCGAAGAGCTCCACCCGGGCGCCGGCGGCGCTCGGGGCCAGGCCCGCGGTGTCGAGCAGCGCGCCGGCGGCGGTCGCCTCCGCGCCGAGTTGCATGATCGCGTCCATCAGTTCCGCCGGTGGCGGGGTCGCGGGCTGGGCCGCCTTCAACAGAATCAGGTATCGCATGATCAGTCCTTTCGGTCGGCGGCGCGGTAGAAGTGGACGGAAACCGTGGTCAGCCAGGCCCAGACGAGCAGCACCGCCGCGACGAAGGCCGGCGTGGTGGGCCCCTGCGAGCCGCTGGCGATGGCGGCGAACCCGGCCAGGAAGACCACTCCGGTGATCCGGGAGAACCAGGCCAGCCGGGGCTGCCCGGCGCGGGCGAAGCGGCCGGCCAGCACGAAGCAGGCCGCGATGAGGCAGAGGAAGCCGACGGCACCGACCACGAAGTGCAGCATGCCGTGCCAGCTGATCGTCGGGGACTGCGGCGCGCCGACCGGAAAGCCCTGGCCGGGATCCGCGCGGAAGACCCCGGCACCGACCAGGCTCACCCCGTAGGCGGCGATCAACAGCGGGCCCCAGGTGCCGCCCCGCCCGGAGGCCAACGCCCGGCGCAGGCCGACCGCCGCGGCCACCGTCATCAGGCCGACGGCGATGAAATTGGTGATCTGGATCCAGCCGAAGTCGCCGTTGGCGAGCAGGCTCCAGGCGTGCCGGCTCAGGTCGAAGCCTTCCCGGGACAGCGCCTGAGCCAGCGCCACGACGACGTAGACCGGGCCGGCGATGACGCCGTAGCCGAGCAGCGACCTGGTGATCCTGGTCGCCGGGGTGCAGTTCGGGTTCATGGCCTGTCTCCTTGGTTCGAGGTCTCTACCTGGGCCTCGAACGGGGGACCCGAGATCCGACAGCCGTCCCCGAACTTCTTCTCGCGATCGTCCTCGCGCGGGCCGGCACTCCTGATCAACCGCGTGCGGGCGGGCGATCGGCGGCGTATTCCGCGAGCGCGGCGGCCAGCCGGCCCGCGGCGCGGGCCAGCTCCTCGGCCGGCAGCAGCGAGAAACTCAGGCGTACGTGGCCGGCACCGCCATGACCGTCCAGATAAAATTGATCGCCCGCGACGAACGAGGTGCCGTGTCGCTCGGCGATCGGCAGCAGCCGGCCGGCGCGCACCCCTTCCGGCAGCGACAGCCAGATGAACCAGCCGCCGCGCGGTGTCGGGGTGCGCAACTCGGGAAGATGCTCGCCCAGGGCCTGGAGCAGGGCGTCGCGCTGGTCGCGGTAGCTCTGTCGCACCGCCGCGACGTGGCGCTCGTAGCCGCCACCCGCGGCGAACGCCGCCATGGTGAGGGCGGCGGCGTGGTTGACGCCGCCGCCGCTGTGCACATAGCCGAGTGCGGCCAGCCGGCGCGTCACCTCCGGCGCCGCGTTGATCCAGCCCAGGCGGATGCCCGGCGCGACGGTCTTGGCGAACGAGCCGAGGCGGACGACGCCCACCCCGTCCGCCAGCCGCCACAGCGACACCGGGACCCGGCCCTCGTACCCGAGCTCGCGGTAGGTGTCGTCCTCCACCAGCGTCAGGCCTTCCCGCTGAGCGAGGCGCACGATCGCCGCCCGCCGGTCATCGGGGAGGCTCCGGCCGGTGGGATTGCCGAAGGTCGGGACCAGATACATCAGGGGTACCCGGCGGCCCGCCGCGCGCAGGGATCGCAACGTCACCGCCAGGGCGGCCGGGTCGACGCCGTCGGCGTCCGTGGGGGCGCGGATCAGCTCGACGCCGCGGTCCGCCAGGATGCGGAACGCGAGATGGTAGGTCGGCGAGTCGACCAGCACGGCGTCGCCGGGCTCGGCGAGGACCGCGGCGATCAGCGACAGCGCGTGCGAGGCGCCCCCGGTGACGAAGACCTGCCCCGCCGCCGTGCCGCCGTCCTCCAGCCGGCACAGGTGCCCGGTCAGCCAATCGACCAGCGGGCCGGGGCCGCTGGCGTTGCCATAGGTGAGCGCCTGCCATCCGAAGGACCGCGCGGCTTCCTCCGCCGCGCGCGCCCACAGCCGTACCGGCAGCAGCTCAGGGCGGGGATGGCCCCAGCCGAGGTCGAGAATCCCCGGCCGGTGCACGAACTGGGTGACCGGAGCGCCTGATCCCGATTCGCGCACGGTCAGTCCCGGTAGTCCGGGGCGACCCGGTCCAGCAGGCGCAGCAACGCCGCCCAGGCCAGGTCGTACGCGGCGGTGTCCTGGTAGTCCGACTGGGTGTCCTCGCCGTTCAGCTGGCGTGCCGCGTGCTCGGCGACCTCCGGGCCGGGCAGCGTGAGCGGTGCGCCGCCGGACTGGGCGGAGATCTGGATCTGGCAGGCGCGTTCCAGGTAGTACATGCGCAGGAACGCGCTCGCGGGCGTGGCGCCGACCGTCAGCAGGCCGTGGTTGCGCAGGATCATCGCCGGGTGGTCGCCGAGATCGGCGACCAGCCGGCGCTGCTCGGCGAGGTTGAGGGCCACGCCTTCGTAGTCGTGGTAGCCGACCCGGTCGTAGAACTCCAGCGAGATCTGGTTGAGCGGCAGCAGCCCCTGCTCCTGCGCGGCCACCGCGCACCCGGCCCGGGTGTGGGTGTGCAGCACACAGTGCGCGTCCTCGCGGGCGGCGTGGATCGCGCTGTGGATCACGAATCCGGCGGGGTTCACGGCGTGCGGGGTGTCGTCCACGGCGCGGCCGGACATGTCGATCTTGACCAGGCCGGAGGCGGTTATCTCCTCGAAGAGCAGGCCGTACGGGTTGATCAGGAAGTGGTTCTCCGGGCCGGGCAGGCGGACCGAGATGTGCGTGAAGATCAGGTCCGTCATCCGGAAGTGCGCCACCAGCCGGTACGCCGCGGCGAGTTCGCGGCGCAGCCGGGTCTCCTCCCGGGCGGCGAACCCGCGGTCGGCGTGCAGCAGTGCGGTCATCGGGCGGTCCCTTCGGGTATCGGTCATTCTTCTTCACAGCACCTTCGAGAGAAACGCCTGGGTGCGGCGGTGTCGGGGGTTGCCGAAGACCTCGCCGGGCGCGCCCTGCTCGACGATGACGCCGTCGTCCATGAAGACCACGCGGTCGCAGACCTCCCGGGCGAACCCGATCTCGTGGGTGACGACCAGCATGGTCATCCCGTCGGCGGCGAGGTTCCGCATCACGTCGAGCACCTCGCCGACGAGCTCGGGATCGAGCGCGGACGTCGGCTCGTCGAAGAGCATCAGCCTCGGCTTCATCGCCAGGGCGCGGGCGATGGCCACCCGTTGCTGCTGACCGCCGGAGAGCTCGCCGGGGTAGGCGGCGGCGCGCTCGGCCAGGCCGACCCGGTCGAGCAACTCGAGGGCGTGTGCCCGGGCGGATTCCCTGCTCTCGCCCTTGACGTAGACGGGAGCCTCCATCACGTTCTCCAGAGCCGTGCGATGGGGGAAGAGGTTGAACCGCTGGAACACCATGCCCACGTCCAGCCGGGCCGCCGCGACCTCGCGCGGGCGCAGCTCGTACTTCTTCCCGTGGTGCCGCCGGAAGCCCACCAGCTTGCCGTTGACGCTGATCTCGCCGCCGTCGATCAGCTCCAGGTGGTTGATGCAGCGCAGGAAGGTGCTCTTGCCCGATCCGGACGGCCCGAGCAGCGAGACGACCTCGCCGGTGCCGACCGACAGGTCGATGCCCTTGAGCACCTCGTTGCCGCCGTACGACTTGCGCACCCGGTGCGCCTCGACCATGGCGGTCATCTGCGGCCTCCGCCCCGGCTCATCCGCCGCTCGATCCGGGTCTGGACGATGGTGAGCACGGTGGTGAGCACGAGGTACCAGATGCTGGCGACGATGAGCAGCGGGATCTGCTGGAAGTTGCGGCCGTAGATCAGCTGAGCGGTCGTCATCAGTTCGGGAAGCCCGATGACCAGGACGAGCGAGGTCATCTTGAGCATCGAGATGGTCTCGTTCGCGGTCGGCGGCACGATCAGCCTCGCGGCCTGCGGCAGCACGATGCGGCGGTAGGTGACCAACGGGCTCATGCCCAAGGCGTGCGCCGCCTCGGTCTGCCCCCGGTCCACGGAACCGATGCCGGCCCGGACGATCTCGGCCATGTACGCCGCCTCGTTCAGGCCGAGCCCCAGAATGGCGGCGGTGAACTGCGTGATCAGGGTGTTGGTGGGGACGCTGGCGAACGACGGCCCGAAGGGAATGCCGACGCTGATCTGGGGAAGGATGGTGCCGAGGAAGAACCAGAAGAGCAGCTGGACGAGGATCGGCGTGCCCCGGAACAGCCAGACGTATCCGGAGCCCACCGCACGCAGCAGCGGGTTCTGCGACAGGCGCATGATCGCGATCGCCGTGCCCAGCAGCACGCCGACGAGCATCGCGGCGACGGTCAGTTCCAGGGTCGACAGCAGGCCGCGCAGGATCGACCGCTCGAACAGATAACCGGCCACCAGGTCGAGGCGGAGCTTGGGCGAGGTCGCGACGAAATGAACGCACATCGCGGCGAGGACGGCGAGGACCGCCGCCGCGACCCACCGGCCGGGCCGCCGCAACCGGATGATGGGCTCGTCCGGGTGGCCGGCCCCGACAGCGGTGATGGCCTCACTGGTCATCGCCGGTCACTGCCCGGTGTTGATCGGCGCGCCCTTGAGGGCCTGGTCCTGGAGGTTCCACTTGGTCAGGAGCGCGTCATAGGCGCCCGAGTCGATCACCTTCTTGAGCGCCGCCTGCACGGCGTCGCGCAGCTTGGGGTTGTTCTTCGGCACGGGGAGGCCGACCGGCAGGGTGCCGAAGGGCTTCGCGTCCACCTGGAACGCCTCGGGCGCGGTCTTGACGTTGTAGGCCAGCGTGAGATCCAGGGCGACCACGGCGTCGGCGCGGCCGGACTGCAGCGCCTGGACGGCGCTGGCCTGGTCGGGGAAGGGCTGCTTGGTCACCGCGGGCTTGCCGGCGGCGGTGCATTCCTTGGTGATGTCGTCGACCGACAGATCGCCGGTCGCGCTCTTCTCGACCGCGGCCGTCTTGCCGCACAGGTCGAGCTTGTCCTTGACTCCCTTGGGGTTGCCCTTGGCGACCATGAAGGTGACGCCGGACTGCAGGTAGTCGACGAAGTCGACGGTCGCCTGGCGCTCCTTCTTGTCGATCATGCTGGTGAGGGCCAGGTCGTAGCGGCCGGCGTTGAGCCCGCCGATGATGCCGTCGAAGTTGGTGTTCTGGAACTCGAACTTGACGCCGAGCACCCGGCCGAGATCCGCGCCCAGGTCGGCGTCGAAGCCGATGACGGTCTTGTTGTCGGTGTCGAAGAACTCCATCGGCGGGAAGCTCACCCCGGACGCGACGCGCACCACACCGGCGGACTTGATCGTGTCCGGAAGCATCGCCGCGATGGCGTCGTCCTTGGTCAGGGTGACGGCCGGGGCGGATGACGCGCCGCCGCCGGCCGTCGGTGCGGACGCCGGGCCGGTCGCGTCCGGGGCGGCGCAACCAGACACGGCGGTCACGGTCGAGAGCGCGCCGGCGAGTACGAGATGACGAAGCCGCATTATGATCTCCAGAGTCGAGTTTCATATGAGACAACAAATGTTGCTAGAGAGCATTGGCGGAGACATCATGCGATGTCAAGGGCTCGGGCCGGGAAACGCAAGCTCGTAAACCGGGAGAAATGAAGGGGTTACATCCATGCGACCGCTGCCGGTGTCACCGACGAACAATCAGGTCCAGCTCGGCGCGAAGCTCCGCGCCGCCCGCCGGGCACACGGATTCACCCTCGACCAGCTCGCCGCGGCCACCGGCCTGACCAAGGGGTTTCTCAGCCGGGTGGAGCGGGACGAGACATCGCCGAGTGTCGCGTCGCTGGTCACGCTCTGCGAAGTGATGAGCCTCGACGTCGGCGAGCTCTTCGCCGTCTCGGACGCCACGCTGGTGCGCCGGGACACGGCGCCCGCGATCAATCTCGGCGGCACCGGGGTCAGCGAGCGACTCATGACCCCCCGGCGGGAGTCGAGGCTCCAGCTCATCCACACGATCGCGGAGCCGGGCGGCACCGGCGGCACCGACTTCTACACGATCAACTGCCAGCTCGAGGTGGTGTACCTGCTCAAGGGTGCGGTCGAGGTCGTCTTCCCCGATCGGCGCCAGGAACTCGTGGCCGGCGACGCCTTGACCTTTCCGGGCAACGAGCCGCACACCTGGAGCAACACCAGTCAGACCGACACCGCCGAACTGATCTGGGTGCTGGTGCCCGCCCCCTGGAGCGGCAGCGCCTAGTCGGATCACCGCCCGGGTGTGAGCGCGCGCCAGACCTAGCCGATGATCGGGCGTCCCCGGGCGCTACCCGTGGGCACGTGCCGTCGGCACGTGCCCGTCGCCGGCTGATCTACCGGCCGGCCGGGCCGGCATCCAGGGCCTGCCGGTTCCAGCCGCCGAGGTCGGCGGCGGCCTCGTAGCTGGACCGGAGGAAGTCGGTGAGCACCGCGTCCGGGTCCGGCGAGCCGGCCACCGCCTCGTACGGCAGCAGGAACTCACCCATGCCCCGGTCGTAGCCGGCGGCGTCCGGCCGCACCCGCCGTTCGGCGTAGCCCGGTGGCTCCGGGTAGGCGTACGCGTAGAAGGCGCCCTCCTCGCCACCGCCCGGCCAGAACCCGAAGCTGGCCAGCTCGTGGGAGTAGCCCTCCCGCATCACCGACGGCGGGCAGTTCGGTGCGCCACCCGGGTGCGGCGGAGCTTCCCCGCCCGAGAACCGGGTGTACGCCAGGTCCATCGCGCCCCAGAAGAAGTGCACCGGGCTGGCCTTGCCGACGAACTCGGACCGGAACCGCCCGATGACCCGCTCGGCCTGCAGTAACTGCCGCCAGAACGCCTGCGCCGCCGCCCCGTCGTACGCTGCGTGCACCTCGTCCTCGGCGAACGGGATGGCCCGCTCGATCTCGTTGGGGACGGCCTGGATCCGCGTCGGCACGCCCAGTCCGGCCAGCGCGTCCATGGTCTCGGCGTAGAACGCCGCGACCGGCTTGGGTTCCAGCGCCACGGCCCGTGACCGGCCGTCGCTGGTGCGCAGCCGCAGCCGGTGCTCGAGGAAATCGAACTCGATGTCGAATGCCCCGTCCCGGTACGGCACTGCCGATGTGGTCAGCCCGCGGGCGCTGGGATAAAGCGTGACGTGCCACCAGTGGTTGACCGCCGGCGCGTGTGCCATCCGGATCTTCCCCACGATCTGCGTCCACATGTGCAGCGTGTCCTTGGTGTCGGCCCAGTCCGCCACCCGCAGCCGCGGCCACCGCGACGAGGGTGCGGTGGCCTGGTCGATCTTGCTGTCTTCCATCGCTCCAGCGTGCCACGCCTACCCCGCGACGACGTGCGATCGCGTCGGGTCCGGGCCCGTCGAGCCTCCGCCGGATTCCGCCGGATTCCGCCGGGAGCGTGCGGGCGGGTGCTCGGGCAGACGTGGCCGGGTCCTGACTGGACACGGGCCGGAGCCGCGGGTGCGACGTGCTGCGCGCCGGGGCCCTATCGTGATCGCGGGGGTGCGGAATGTCGCGTGGGTGGGTGATGTGGGGCCGTGGCCTCGCGGTGGCGCTGGTCGCCGGGGCTGGTGCGGTGGCCGGCAGCTCGCAGGACAGTTGGGCGGGGGTCGTCGCGGTGGGGACCGCGATCTGCGCCGCGGCGTTCCTGGTGCGGCCGGCCCGTGAACCGGCGCTTGAACCTGCGCTTGAACCGGCACCTGAACCGGCGCGCGCCGTCGAGGGCTGGGCCCGGTCCCGGAACGCGGCGGTGGTCCGGGCGGTCGCGGCGGGCTGGGCCGACGACCCGGAAACCCTGCCCTGGCTGCGGGAGTGCGCCACCGGCGACGACGACGGGAAGGTGCGGGCGGTCGCGATGCAGGTGATCGTCGAGGGCTGGGCCGACGACCCGGGCACCCTGCCGCTGCTGCGCGAGCGTGCCACCGCCGACCCCGACGACGACGTGCGGAGCGCGGCCGTACAGGCGGTCGCCGTGGGCTGGGCCGGGCACCCGGAGACCCTGCCCTGGCTGCACGAGCGCACGACGGACCCGCGGGTGCGGCCGGCCGCGGTAGCGGCGATCGTCGCGGGCTGGCCGACCGATCCGGGCACGCTGCCGCTGCTGCGCGAGCGCGCCACCACCCATCCCGACGCCGCGGTGCGGCGGACCGCGGTCAGGGCGGTCGCCGCGGGCTGGCCCGAGC